>NZ_JAMJWC010000002.1:900000-1057815 GCF_023554555.1 Sphingobacterium sp. lm-10 | reverse complement strand
TACTCACCACGCATCATGATCATTTCTTTAAAGAACTTTCTCGCCGCCGCATCGCGCTTTGGCTTTTTATATCTTATCCTTTCGGACTTGACTTTCATTTTGTTTGCCCTTCCTCTCGGTTGGGATTGCAAAGGTAAGAATCTTTTCTGAACTTCCAAATTATTTGTGAAAATAATTTGAGAATCTCCTCTTCTCAATTCATGCGATTATCCAAGCCTAAACCCAAATAAACCCACTTTTATATCCTCTCACCACTGTTCCTCCCTTGCGGAGTGGTGCAAAGGTAGAATAAACTTTTACTCCCACAAAACCTTTTCTACATTTTCATGTTTACCACTCCCTAACTGCCTTATCCACAAGGAGATTTTTTTGAAAGAAAATCATTGCTACCTTTAAATTGATTTACCAATCACACTGCGTAATCCTATTTGGAACGCTATACCAACTACTAGAATATCTATCGTATGTATTTATTTCTAGGCAATCGTTGACACTAATTCATACATTTAATCCACCATACATCCCGAAAACAGTCATCAAACTAACTCATCTCCTTCCACTAACTATAAAATCATTATTGAATGTATCTATTAAAAACAATCTGCCTACTATCACTATTGACATCAGTCGTTACCAGTTGTAGCAAACAAACATTAGAGAAAGATGATCTTCCTTCTTTGGATTTCGCAGTAGCGACAAACTACCGAGAGCAAGATCATTTAGATTATTCCGATGAAATAGAGGCCTGCGTATTTCAACCTTTAAGGATTAATAATACCTCAGCGAATTTATCAGCATATGAGTGGGATTTTGGAAATGGCGAGACTTCAATGGAAATATCGCCTACCATAAAATATGAAAAAGCTGGTATATATACTATACGGCTTTCTACAAAGAACAATACTGAAACCACAACAGTTCTGGAAAAGACGATTAAAGTGAAGAATTTGCTGTTATACGCAGTAGATGTTATCGACTTAGATTACCGGATGGCTATCATTAAAGGTGTTGAAACAGGATGGCCGATAGACGCAAAACCTAACATCCGATTTGGGATCCGCAAGTTTGATCCTCACTCCCTCCTTAACAATCCAAACACACAGCCATTATATACTTACTTCTACAGATATTAAAATGGAGAATAATGTTGGCCTATGTAAATTCATAATCGCTCCATACCGGAAACTTTCATAGCAAATTACAGGCTTTATCCCAATCAAATAAAGATCATCACACCTATACGATACAATAAGTGTCGATGTATAAAGAATACATTAACGATCCGTACCAAATCATATTAAGTGAACACCTATTCCTTACTCGCTCCTTTTCGGAAAACCCAAAATTTTTGTAGTGTAAAGTTGAAGCCCAACGACACCACTAACTCTACCATCAATCGGGTGATGCGATAATCTATTCCCGTAATATCTGTCAGCAGTGGCGTACCTTGTGATTTCAATAGAATGCTACCTATGACTACAATAATAAACTTCCACAGCTGATCTCCTACTTTAGTCTGCTCATCTTTGAAAGTCCAATAGCGATTGATCGAAAAATTGACCACGGCACCAATAGCGCCTGAGATTACAATGGATGTACTAATGGGCAATTCAAATAGCTCCACACCACAAATCATGATCGCATAATCGACCATACCGCCAACAAAGGCGGATAGTTGTGCTTTTAAAAACTGTTTGACGCCTTGAGCCATTCTCTGATATTAGAGTTATTCTTTATATTTTCTTCTTTTCGAGCGCGTCTCTTTCATCACCTAATACCAATAATTTCTTGGTATCCACCAGATTAATGAAAAACAAAGCAATACAAATCAGGAATACAGAGTATAGAATACTGCTAGGCACAAAAATCTCTAAAACAATCACCAAGCAAAGTACTACTCGGACCTCTGTTGGGCCTAATAAGCCGGCATCAATGGTATATTTGTCGGTAATCTTGTAACGAAGCTGACTGATAATCATAGCCCATCCGTACAAAGCCACTAACAAGAAACCCATAATTTCGTACTCCGATTCTACGTACAGGTGAAATCCTAAGCCAATGAAGACCGTACTTATCCAGTCCATTACGATGTCCAACGCAAAACCATACCATTTACGCGATTTGTCGCGGTAGTATGCAATGCGACCATCCAAAGAATCGCCAAACCATTGTACAAAAAAGCCAACGAGTGCCAGCCATAGATAATTAATATCAAAATAATTCGCTAAAACAAAGCTGGCGAAGATGACGAGTGAACCAAACAAACCAATTGCCGTTAAACCGTCGGAAGTAATCCATTGCGGTATACGCGGCACCAAGTAACTGATAAACTTTTGTTCGGGTACGCTCAGTATATTGGTCCGTTTTCTATCTGCAAAAAGTTTCTTATTCGTCTCCATAATTATTTTATTATAGCCAATGGTGCTTTTTATACCATAAAAGGCTTTCTGTAAGACCGGCTTCTAGATTGTAACGCGGCTCAAA
Source organism: Sphingobacterium sp. lm-10 (assembly GCF_023554555.1). NCBI lineage: Bacteria > Pseudomonadati > Bacteroidota > Sphingobacteriia > Sphingobacteriales > Sphingobacteriaceae > Sphingobacterium > Sphingobacterium sp. lm-10. Next base: position 1,055,331 of record NZ_JAMJWC010000002.1, on the reverse strand, counting down.
GTGTAATTCTTTTTCTGCTTTCTCAATAGAGCATGCCCAGCTGCCGGCCGTGATCTCATTCAATCGTTCCGTGTATAACACGGGCGTCTTGGGGGAGGATTTATATAGCCATTCTGATACACGGGCAACTTGCTTTACTACCGCATATGGCACATGTACGCGCCACATCCGTTTTTGAGTTATTTTTTTAAAGATATTTGCCAGCTGATAACGATCGTAAACGTTTCCATCCGAAACATGATAAAAATCCAGTTTTGTTAACGGAGTCTTTAGACTCTGGATCAGTAGATTTGCCAGATCCTTCACAAAAATAAAGCTCAATGTCTGCGGATTCCGGCCAATATAGGCATCGATACCTTTGTCTAAGGTCCGAAGCAAGATAAAAATGTCTTTATCTTTCGGGCCATATACGGCCGTAGGTCGAAAAATACGGATCGGTTTGTCGGAAAACTGTTCTTTTACCAATTGCTCCATACGCATTTTACTCCGCCCATAAACCGTTACCGGTTGGTAGGCCGAGCTTTCGTCGATCCAGCCATTGTCGTAAGATAAAGGGCCTACAGCTGCCAAACTACTTAAAATATGTACTCGAAGGGGTGGTTTTGGAATCGAAAAAGCAGCTTTTAGTAAATTAATGGTATAGTCCACATTCACCAAGACCATATCGGATTCGCGCTTGGCTTTGGTGAGGGCTGCAGCATGAATAATATACATGTAAGATTCTTCTGCCAGCCAGTGCGTCAGCTTCTCTACATCTGAAAAATCTACTTCAACAAAAGTATCTACCAAGTGGGAAATATCTTCTATTTTGCTGGAATGCCGAATGGTGGCATGAATGGAAAAACCGGCTTCTTTTGCTGCATGTACCAGGTGACACCCCACAAATCCGCTAGCACCGGTTATTAACAGCTTTGGTTGACTCATACTGATTTTTCGAACAAGCGATATCGCTTGTACAGCTGACCATTTATCTGCTCAATAGCACTATTCATCAAATAATTGCTATCCAACATCCAAGAGCATTCCGCTCCCTTCAGGTTGCTGCGTTTTCCGTTTCTAATCAATTTACCGTACAGGCAGGCTTCAATACCCAATTTTCTATAGGGCTCCAGAACACCTAACATCAATACTCTAACGTTATCAATATTTTTACGACCGAATAGCAGTCTGAAAATGCCTGTGGGAAGCAAACGACCACGCTTGATCTTGATCTGCACTTGATTGATATCAGGAACTCCTAATGCAAATGCAATGATCTCCCCTGCTTTCTCTGCTACGATCGCGTACTGAGGATCAACAATCATCTTGAGATCTTTCGCTGTATGATTGAATTCCTCGTCAGTCATGGGCACAAATCCCATGTTTTTGTCCCATGCTTTGTTGTATACTAGCTTTATTTTCTGCGCTTCGTTTTTAAAATCCTTCAGATTAATTTCACGAAGTGTAATGCCTGAGCGATTCAATCGTTGTTCCAAACGATCCATTAAATCTAATGCACGGCCATTTACGGTAGCGGTATCTACAAAATAAGCCCGAAGGTCTTCCTTCTTAGTAAAACCGTAATTGGTAATCAGATCTGCGTAATAAGGAAAGTTATATGTCATCATCGCCATAGGCGGACGATCAAAACCTTCAATTAGCAATCCGCAGGTATCATTCGTCGTGAGGTTAATAGGACCTACGATGTGATTTCCTCCTTTTTCCTTCACCCATTGATTTACCTGATCGAATAATGCATTGGCTACATCCTGGTCATTGACACAGTCGAAGAAGCCAAAATGACCTTCGGAAGCCTGCACATAGGCATTGTGGTTGTTATTCCAAATAGCTACTATGCGCCCAGATAAAACACCATTTTTGTACGCTAAATAAGGTTGGGCGGATGAATGTTTGTAAAATGGATGTTTATCGGCTGATAATAAATCCTGCTGTCCTAGAAAAAGTTCAGGTACATAGTTTTTATCTTCCTTATACAGATCGTGTGGGAAGTCAATAAAATGTGCAAGCTGTTTTTTGCTTGTTACTGGAACGATTTCAATCATCGGACGATCTATTTTTAGCTTAACAACTCTACGTCGGCCGCTTTGAAAATTTTAGCCATTTTCTCCACTGCTTCGTCTATTTGGCTGAAAGTATGCGTTGCCATCAAAGAGAAACGAATCAATGATTCTTCCGCTGGTACAGCTGGTGAAACCACCGGATTCACAAAAACACCATCTTCCTGCAAGGTCTTGGTTACCCAAAACGTTTTCTCATTATCTCTGATAAATATCGGAAGAATTGGGCTTTGTGTATCGCCCAGATCAAACCCGCTGTCTAACAACGATTGTTTTGCATAACGGGTGTTTTCCCAAAGTTTTTCAATATGCTCTGGTTCCGATTGTATGATCTCTAACGCTTTCAAGGTACAAGCTACAGACGCAGGCGTCATACTCGCACTAAACATCAGTGAGCGTGCTTTATGTTTTAAATATTCAATGACATCGGAATCTGCGGCTATAAAACCACCTAGCGAAGCCAGGGATTTACTAAATGTACCCATGATGAGATCCACCTGATCGGTTAATCCGAAATGGTCTGCAGTACCTGCTCCTAAATGCCCAATCACTCCTAAACTGTGCGCATCATCCACCATAACCGCAGCATCGTACTCTTTTGCGATCTTCACCATTTCTGGCAAGTCTACAATATCTCCTTCCATGCTGAAGATGCCATCTGTAGCGATCATTTTTAGGCTTTCTTCCGGCAAACGGGAAAGTTTAGCCCTTAGATCAGCCATATCATTGTGCGCATACTTGATCACTTTGGAAAATGATAAGCGACTGCCATCGATAATAGAAGCATGATTACGATCGTCTAATAAAAGATAGTCATTACGACCAGTAAGGCACGACAAAGGACCTAAGTTCGCTTGAAAACCAGTACTGAAAAGGATGGCGGATTCTTTGCCTACATAGGCAGCCAAACGCTCCTCCAACTCAACATGGATGTCTAGTGTACCGTTTAGAAAGCGCGAACCAGCACACCCACTACCGTATTTTTCCAACGCAGCCTGACCCGCTTCTACTATGCGCTGATCGGTAGTTAATCCCAGATATGAATTAGATCCAAACATTAATACACGTTTGCCATCAATGATGACCTCGGTATCTTGCCGAGATTGTATAGGACGAAAGAAGGCATAAAGGCCTTTCGCTTTTAAATATTCTACTTCCGTAAACTGCGATATTCTACCGCTCAACTTTCCTTTGCTCATTCTATTATGATGTGCTATGTACTTTTCCGCACAGATGTTATACTTTTTGAACATCCGGATGCAAATGTCAGAATTTTACTGCAAATGTAGTGCAAATTACCAAAATTTGACCGTTTGTAGATGATTCCGCAAAAATCCATGGGATATTCCATAGGATATTAGGCTGGCAAATGTACGGAACTCGACCAAATAATTTTACATACAGTGCCACATAAATATCAAAAAATTAATCCAATTTTAACACAAAAAAACAATAATTTCTTACGACTTTCATACTAGTGCGGTATTTTGTACTTTTGCACATCAAAAGATTGCAACTATGGCTATCGCATCGCGAATCAATATAAAGAACAAAAGAGCTACATTCGAGTACCACATTCTGGATACGTATGTAGCTGGCTTGGGATTGCTCGGCACAGAGATTAAATCTATCCGCGAAGGCAAGGCAAATATCAATGATAGTTTTTGCGCATTTTTTGAAGATGGTCTTTACATTCGTAATATGCATATTGCGGAATACTCTTTCGGATCATTTTACAACCACGAAGCAAAACGGGATAGAAAACTTTTGTTAACGAAGCGAGAGCTTAAAAAGCTGAAAGAGAAGGGCGAAGAAAAAGGATTCACTATTGTACCGCTCCGTATATTTATCAGTGAGCGTGGCTTCGCCAAAGTAGAAATTGCCTTGGCACAGGGTAAAAAAGATTTTGATAAACGGGATACTATTAAAGAACGTGAGTCGAAGCGAGAGCTAGATCGCGCAATGAAACGATAAACGACCATCCTACTAGTACTAGTGCGATGCGCCCATCTTGTTAGCATAAGCGCCCGGCGTTAAGCCTTCTCTTCTGCCAAACAAGCGAACAAAATAATTCACGTCGTTAAAGCCTACCGCGTAGCCTGCTTCTTTTACACTCAGGCCTTGTTCAAGAAACCTTTTAGCAAATGCCATTCGTTCTCGAATGACATATTCAATAGGACTTATCCCAACCTGCGACTTAAATTCTTTAAATAAAGCGGAGCGACTCATATTCGCCTTCTTACTTAGCAAATCGATCGTCAACTCGCTGGAGATATGCGCTCGGATAAATTCGGTTAGGTAATTCAGTAAAGAAGTCTTTTTTTCTTCGGGAGAGCTTATATGTAACAAATTTTGCATTTGTACCGTACGAATCAGCAGCTCTTGAATGGTTAACTCCGCTAATGCTTCGTGAAAGTGATCGTTGCCCGACATCAGCCGAAATAACTTATTTGTTAGATACATCGTTTCCGCATCATGCTTGAAGTGAAATTTGTCCCACCGGAAGCGCCATTCTGATGACTGATCATTGGAGGGCGACCGCTCATTTAGAAATTGAACTACATCTTCCACTTTACGGCGGTCTATCGTCAATGCCGCGCATTGGGTAGGAGCCGAAATAGTAGCTTCTGGAAAATCAATCTTCATCAACTTATTTTCTGGCAACACTAAGGTTTCTCCTGGTACATAATCGAAAGATGGTGTATCTTCCAAGTGCATCACTTTCCTGCCACGCAACATATTGACCATTACAATATCACCAAATTGGAGAGGAACCGCATGCGTTGGCTGATAGGTCTCAAAGACATTAAATTCAAAACTCCCAAATGTAGCCACCCGTCTATTCTCTACTAGCGTAGATAATTGCTTATCTGTAGAAAGTGGCAGCGCATCTAATGCATAATTATAATTCATGCTTATCAAATTTAGCCGTAAACGACATAGGTAAGATACGGAAAAAATGATGGAAAGAAAAAAGGTTTGCTTGTTTAACCATGATTAACGATTATGCTATTCATTAGGATTATTATGCTAATTATCAGTTTAGTAAACCAGTAGATTTGACCTATTGGCGATTCACATAATCGTATATAAAACTAAATTTAGTAATCATGAGTGTATTAGAAAGACCATCGTTCAAAGAACGATACGACAATTACATTGGCGGGAAATACGTCGCCCCAGTAAATGGTAAATACTTCGACAACATCTCTCCTATAGATGGCAAAGTATATACACAGGTAGCACATTCGAGTAAAGAGGACTTGGATCTCGCGGTAGATGCTGCCAGCAAAGCCTTTGCTACTTGGAGCAAAACTTCTGCCACAGAGAGAAGCATTATTCTTAACAAAATTGCAGATCGCATAGAAGAAAACCTCGAGTACCTAGCTATTGTGGAAACAATTGATAATGGCAAAGCAGTACGTGAAACCTTGAATGCGGATATTCCTTTGGCAGCCGATCACTTTCGTTATTTTGCGAGTGTTATTCGGGCAGAAGAAGGCAGCGCAACAGAGCTGGATGCAGACACCTTATCTTTAATCATACACGAACCGTTAGGTGTTGTTGCGCAAATAATACCCTGGAATTTCCCGATACTTATGGCTGTGTGGAAGCTCGCTCCAGCATTAGCCGCAGGCTGTACTGTTGTATTGAAACCTGCGGAAAGCACGCCAACGTCTATCTTAGTATTGATGGAGCTTATCGAAGATCTTTTACCAGCTGGCGTTGTCAACATTGTGAACGGCTTTGGGTCTGAATTAGGTCGTGCATTGGTCACGAATCCTAAAGTAGCGAAAGCCGCATTTACCGGATCTACAGCAACGGGTAGGTTGGTCATGCAATACGCTACCGAAAACATTATTCCTGTGACATTGGAACTGGGAGGAAAATCGCCCAATGTATTCTTCAGCTCGGTAATGGATCAGGATGATGCGTATCTGGATAAGGCTATTGAAGGGGCCGTCTTATTTGCGCTAAACCAAGGGGAGATCTGTACGTGTCCTTCCAGAATCCTGGTACAGGAAGATATCGCAGACGAATTTATCCAAAAAGTAATCGATCGGGTGCAGCAGATTAAGGTAGGCAACCCATTAGATCCTGACGTAATGATGGGAGCGCAGGCTTCTGAAGTACAAAAGGATAAAATCTTGTCGTACATCAAATTGGGTAAAGAGGAGGGTGCAGAACTGCTCACCGGAGGCGAGGCAAACAAGGTCGGCGATGGCTTAAATGATGGATATTATATACAACCAACCATCTTTAAAGGGCACAACAAAATGCGTATCTTTCAAGAGGAGATCTTTGGCCCTGTGGTTTCAGTCACTACTTTTAAAGATGAAAAAGAAGCAATCGAAATCGCCAACGATACCATCTATGGGTTGGGCGCTGGCGTATGGACTCGAGATGCACATCAATTATACACCGTACCACGTGCCATTCAGGCAGGACGCGTATGGGTCAATCAATACCACTCCTATCCTGCTGGAGCTCCATTTGGTGGCTACAAACAATCTGGTGTAGGCCGGGAAAATCACAAAATGATGTTAGGACATTACCGTCAAACAAAAAATATGTTGATTTCCTACAGTAAAGAAAAGCTGGGCTTCTTTTAAAGAGCCAACCAATGATTTATTTTCCTGGATGCCGCGCCCACATGTCGCAGCATCCAGGATAAATTACAAACTATAAAAATCATGATAGCACGTATAGACTCTACCGACTCCGCCAAACAGTTAATCCAAGAACTGGTCGATAAGCATGGAGAACTCATGTTTTACCAGGCTGGCGGTTGCTGCGAAGGCACACAACCACAATGCTTCGAAAAGGGCGGTTATTTCCCTCGTATGAACGATGCCATGATTGGTTTAGTGGAAGGATTCGAATTTTGGATTGATAGGGATTTATTTGAATACTGGCAATATTCACATTTCACTTTAGACGTACTCCATGGCTTCGGCCCGGGTGGATTCTCACTGGAAACTCCCCTTGGCAAAACCTTCAAAGTACACTATCGCTTATTTACAGAACGTGAATTAGCAGATTTGAGTCCCGTAAAAAGAAGTATCTAAAACCGTGAAGAATGCTACTGACAAAACATTAGGAAGTAACTCCTAAACCCTGCAAAACCGGTATTGGCTTCTTGTCGTCGTCCAACGCCACGAAAGTAAAAGATCCTTGAATAGCCAGCTCTCTGCTATCCTCGTACATACTTTCTAAGAAAATCTGTACCCGCACCTTCACACTGGTATTTCCGACCTTCTCCACTCGTCCTACCGCCTCTACAATACTACCCGCTGGAATAGCTTTATTAAAATCTATTTTATCGGTAGACACCGTTACCAATCGCTTACGGCAGAAACGGGTGGCTGCCATAAAACTTACTTCATCCATAATAGCCAGCGCTTTACCGCCAAAGAGCGTGTCGTGATGGTTGGTAATGGACGGAAAAACCGTAATACAAACCCGGGTTTCCGATCGTTCTATTCTTTCTGCTATCGTCACGGTGATATCTTCTTCTATTGTCTGCAAAATCCTAATAAATGTAATGGTGGGGGCAAATATAAATAAATCTAGCTTGCTCTACGCGTCGCCGCTTATTGCACATCAGGCGTAGCCTCTACCTCTACACCAATTCCTTTTAAAAGCATGGAGGCATTGAATATTTTACATTCGCCCGATTTCAGCTTGTAATCAAACAGCATCTCCCCTTCGCGAATCTGTATATCGAAGTGATAGTTTACCAAATCCAAGGGATAATGATCCGCTAACTTGGAAAGTTGCAGATCGTGCGTGGCGACCATCCCTTTACCTTCCATATCCAACAATTTTTTAATAACGGCCTTAGATCCTAAATACTTGTCTACCGAATTGGTTCCACGCAACATTTCATCGATCAGAAAGAAACTGTCTTTTGCCACCTGTACGATACCCAAAATAAATTTCATTCGATCCAGCTCCGCTTTAAAAGTAGATGTACTTTCATTCAGATCATCTTTGATCCGCATGTACGTAACCAATCGGTAGATCGGTAGTTTCAGTCGCAAAGCGCAAACCACGGATCCGGTATAAGCAAGCACCGCATTGATGCCAACCGTACGTAGAAAGGTACTTTTACCCGCCATATTAGATCCTGTGACCAAGGCGACGCGATGATCTTGCGCCAAATAATCATTGGCCACAGATTTATCCGCTGGAATTAACGGATGCGACAAGGCCTGTGCTTCGATCCGATCTCCCTGAAAGTCTTCCGCAATTTCTGGCAAATGCCATTCAGGATTATTGTACGACAAGATACCCAAAGAAACCAGTGCTTCGTACTGCGCCATTACTTCGAAAGCCTGCAAGGTATCCTCTGCGTATTTATTTTTCCACTGCATAATGGCCAAAACCTGACGAAAATCCCATAACATGAACATGTTGAGTAGTGCGCCCACAATCAGATTATTGCGCGCATCCAGCTTATCAATCAATTTTCCGAGTTTATGTAATGCTTCTGAGAGCGGTGCATCGTTATCAGTGCGGAGGCGCTGCTGCAAGGCCTGATTAAGCGGCGCAGTAAAAGATCGCTTCTCAATTGCCTCAATAGCACCACTGTACGCCATCATAATGGCACCAATCTTGTCTATTCGATCAGAGAAAACAGATACACGACCCGCCAACGCTAAGGTCCACAGCAAATGGGTAACCGCCAACATCACCACATAAGACATCACATTGTATCCTGCGATGGATACGACGATACCTGTCGTGATCAAGATCGGGGCAATGAAAGTATAGATCCGCATAAAAGCATTTCCGAAGGTCATCGCTTTACCTTCGAAATAGGCAGACAAATACATCCTGAGATTAGTTTTAGATGTTACATTGAACAACAGTTTTGTCTGCAGCTGCTGATTAAAGGGTGCATCTGCAGCGAACTCTTGAATAGCAGCCTGCCGATCTAAGATCGTCTGCCGATCTGGTGCTGCGTCTAGCCACTTCGCCAAGGTATTGCTACCATCTTGTGTGGCACTACGGTTTATTTTCGAAAATAAGGAATGTGGACCGAAGATGTCTAAGTCAGAAGAATAAGGGTGCTTAGGATCTTGATATTCCGACCCATCAGAATACAGATTGGTATGCCCTTCGATCATCCCCTGTTCGTTTTCATTTATTTGTAGAAAAGCGCGTTTCTCGTCTCGCAACCTTTCCAATTTAGCTTGCCGGAATACCAGATACAGGAAGAATACAATCACAAAGATGGCACAAAGTAGCACCTGGATAACGCTATTGGATTGAAAGAGCATAAACAAGGCTGCCCCTCCGCCAATGATCACGGCAAGGCGCAATAGACTGAACGTGTTCACCTGCTTGTCCAGCGAAGCAATCTCCGACTTGGTTTGCGAAATATTTTGTTGATAGAAGTTTGCTGACACGGGATCTTATGGGGTTTGAATCATTAAAAACGTGATCAAAAGCCCGAAATCATCTACTTATTACCAGGCCTGATCACCTACCAAAGGTACAAAACGAAATGTATCCAGCTCAATACGTTCAAAGTCATTTTCACCGACACGTAGAATTGTAACCATCTTTTGTTCTTTCTCATCTCCTACCGGAATGACTAACAGACCGCCAAATTTGAGCTGTTTAAGCATGATTTCAGGTACAAGGGGTGCTCCTGCCGTCACAATGATCTTATCATAAGGAGCGCTTGACGCAATTCCTTTGGAGCCATCACCGTAGAAAAAATTAGGCTGATAGCCCATGTAAGGCAGTACCATCTTGGTCCGATTGTACAAATTTTCTTGCCGCTCAATCGTAAATACTTCTGCACCCAGTTCCAGCAATACGCAGGTTTGATAGCCGGAGCCTGTTCCGATTTCCAATATTTTATCGCCGGCACGTACATGGAGAAGCTCCGATTGATAAGCTACCGTATAGGGTTGTGAGATGGTTTGTCCGTCTCCTATTGGAAATGCGATATCTCGGTAGGCCTGGTTCCAGAATGTTTCATCGAAAAAATAATGACGCGGAATTTTAGCGATGGCAGCGAGTACCCGTTGATCCTGAATACCTCGCTTTTCCAACAGCTTAACCAGTTGTTTACGCGCACCCTTTTCTCTGTAATTATCGATGAATTTGTAGGCCATTTGGTTCAAAAATAACATTGTTAAACCACATTTGGGCAGATTAATTACAAAACGTTGGACACGAGTTATTTCACTTTTAACGCGATCAAGACACCTAAAATGCCTAAAAATTTCGATAGATTTACCGAACAATCTTATTAGCAATGCACTACCTAAGATCACTTTTCTACTTGCTCCTGTTTAGTACCAACATGGGGTCGGCATTCGGGCAAGAGCTGCTTTCCGATCGATATGCCTCTGCGTTTCGAGACATTCTTACCGAGCATAACCTGCTCGGCACTGTCCTCGTATTTGATGCGCAGCAAGACAGCTTTTATTCGAACGATTTTCAACGTGCAGCACAAGGATTTCTACCGGCATCTACGTTTAAAATCCCCAATACGTTGATTGCATTGGAGACTCATATTGTAACAGATGAAAATAGCATATTGCATTGGGATGGCAAAAAACGCAACAATGTCCGTTGGGAAAAAGACCTGACTCTTAAAGAAGCCTTTCGGCTATCCTGTGTCCCTTGTTATCAAGAGATTGCCGGTAAAATTGGTTTGCCGAGTATGCTAGATTATCTCACCCTCTTTTCATACCCAGGTATGGATGTACGACAAGAAACGTTACAAAACTTCTGGCTTGTTGGAGACTCGAAAATTTCTACTTTCCAACAGGTACAATTTTTACGTGACTTCTATAACCGAAAGATTCCCCTCTCTGACAGCACCTATCAGACTATGCTAAAGGTCTTAGAAATCGAATCACAGCCTACTTATTCTTGGAGCGGAAAGACGGGTTGGAGCACAGATCATGGAGATAACGGCTGGTTTGTCGGCTATTTACGTCGTGGTAGTGCGCTCTATTACTTTGCTGCCAACCTGGAACCAAAAGATGCTGATCATGTAGACGAATTTCTCGTGGCCCGTGAACAGGCTGTGCGCCAGGCACTACAAGCCATGCATGCCTTCGAAGAAAAACATAACTGATAATAATGATGAAAAGATATACCATCTATGCCCTCGTGCTCCTGCTTTCTTTGCAAGTAGGAATGGCACAGGTAAAAGACGCTGTTAGCAAACAAGCACTCAAAGTATTGGCCATTGGGAACAGCTTTTCCGAAGATGCTTTGGAAAATTACCTGCACGAACTCGCCGCCACCGCCGATCGGGAGATCATTATTGGCAATCTCTATATTGGTGGTGCGCCACTGGATCTACACGTACGCAACGCACAGGAGGATAAAGCGGCCTATAGTTACCGAAAAGTACATTTGGATGGCAGCAAAACGACGCAGGAAAACACGTCAATTTCCACGGCCTTGGCCGATGAAGACTGGGATTACGTTAGCTTACAGCAAGCCAGCCCATTATCTGGCCAATACAACGTAATAATGGAAAGCCTGCCGAGCTTGATGGATTACGTAAAAGGAAAGGTATCTCCCCACACCCAACTGGTGTATCATCAAACCTGGGCTTACCAGGCTGATAGCGAACACGAAGGCTTCGTTAACTACCAAAAAAGCCAGCAACATATGTATGAAGCCATTGCATCCGCAACAAAAAAGATAAGCAAACAAAAAGGATTCGCCTTTGTCGTTCCCTGTGGAACGGCCATTCAGAATGCGCGAAGTAGTAGCATAGGCGATCACTATACACGGGATGGCTATCATCTGGATTTAAATTACGGCCGCTTTACCGCAGCCTGCACTTGGTATGAAAAGCTATTTAAATTGGATTCTCGTAAGAATACCTATAAACCAGCCGGTATAACAGCAAGCCAAGCTGATATAGCAAAAGCCGCAGCTCATGCCGCCGTAAAAAATCCCTTTAAAATTACCTTAACAAAAAAATAGTTTTACGTAACTCTCATCGCCTATATTTTTCGTTTTTTATGGTTGGTTTTCTTTATATTTAAAATATCCACAAATGAAACCAGGAAATGACATACGATGCAAGGTTTTTAAGAGAGACACAGTATAATCGATTAACAGAGACAACGGAGTGGGATTTTATCGTAATCGGTGGCGGAGCCACTGGATTAGGCGTTGCAGTTGATGCAGCGAGCCGCGGTTTTAAAACACTTCTTTTAGAAAAAACAGATTTTGCAAAGGGGACATCCAGCCGTAGTACTAAACTGGTGCACGGTGGTGTGCGTTACCTGGCACAAGGCGACATTAAATTAGTTTATGGCGCATTGAGAGAGCGTTGGCGCATCTTTAAAAATGCGCCTCATGTATCCCGCACCCAATCATTTATCATCCCTTGCTATAGCTTTATTGAAAAGTGGAAATACCTCATCGGCCTGAAACTGTACGATTGGCTAGCGGGTAAATATAGTATTGGCCGATCTGTATTTTTGTCAAAAAAAGATGCTGCTCAGCATTTAGGTAATTTAAAAACACATAAATTACAAGGTGGGGTCCGATACTATGATGGGCAATTTGACGATGCCAGATTGGCGGTCAACTTAGCGCAGACTGCCATGGAACATCAGGCCTGTGTACTCAATCATACGTCGGTTACGGCAGTGCTCAAAAATACGCAGGGCCAGGTAGATGGTGTCGCATTTGTAGACCTGGAAACAGACCGAGCCTACCAGGTTCGTGGACGTGCAATTATTAATGCAACTGGTATCTTCGTCGACGATATTTTGTCTATGGCCAGTCCTAAGCATGCGCGGTTGGTTAGACCAAGCCAAGGTACACACGTGGTGATAGACCGTTCCTTTTTGCCGGAAGCTCAAGATGCCTTAATGATTCCTAAAACCAGTGATGGACGCGTGCTCTTTGGCGTACCATGGCATGATTATCTGGTATTAGGCACTACCGATACGGCTGTGGAAGAAAAACTGGAAGAGCCGATTCCTTTAGAAGAAGAGATTGATTTCATCTTATCTACCGCAGCATCTTATCTGGATAAGGCGCCAACAAGAGCAGATGTACTCAGCACCTTTTCCGGTCTTCGCCCTTTGGCAGCAAATCTAGGTAAAAATCAGAAAACCAAGGAAATATCAAGAGATCATAAGCTTATTGTACACGATTCTAAGCTGATCACTATTACCGGAGGAAAGTGGACCACTTATCGTAAGATGGCGGAAGACACCGTCAATAAAGGCATCGAAACTTCAGGTTTGAGTTGGACAGAATGCAAGACCGCCTCTTTACCCATTCATGGGTCTGAAACCTCCATTACACCGCAGCAAGAGCGACTTGCCTTCTATGGAAGTGACGCAGCTAAAATTCTGGCGCTGGAAAAAGAAAATCCTCCCTTTGCCGAACGTATCCTGCCAGAACTTCCACATACGGTTGCTCAAGTAGTATGGGCGATACATGTAGAGATGGCGCGTACCGTAGAAGATGTACTTGCCCGCCGCCTACGTATACTTTTTTTAGATGCGAAGCTTGCCGTTGCAGCAGCACCAGTCGTAGCGCATATCTTGGCAACAGAATTGGAGTATGATATCGACTGGGAAGCCCAGCAGGTGCGTGCTTTTGAAGCATTGGCAAAAGGTTACTTCACGAGTGGAGCCCAAAAGCAAATTTCTTTATCAGACGTTTCTCATTAGCAAATCAATTATTGTATGAAACCTTATATCCTTTCTATTGATCAGGGTACTACTAGTTCGCGAGCAATATTAGTTGATCACGACGGTAAAATTATAGATATCGCACAGCAGGAGTTTGAACAGCATTTTCCGCAATCTGGCTGGGTAGAGCACGACCCCATGGAGATCTGGTCATCCCAATTGGCCGTGATCACCTCCGTGATTGCAAAAAGTAAAATTCGCTCTGCCGACATCCATGCGATCGGGATTACTAACCAACGGGAAACCACCATCGTGTGGGATCGAAATACGGGTAAGCCGATCTATCCAGCGATTGTATGGCAGGATCGTCGCACAGCCGACTACTGCGATGAATTAAAAGAAAAAGGCCATGAAGAGATGGTACGGGATAAGACAGGCTTACTGATAGACTCCTACTTTTCGGCAACGAAGATTAAGTGGATACTGGACGAAGTAGACGGTGCGCTGGAACGTGCGGAAGCAGGAGAACTGGCATTCGGCACGGTAGATTCCTGGCTGATCTGGAACCTGACTAATGGCGCAGCGCACCTTACGGACATCACCAATGCATCTCGCACCATGCTCTTTAATATTCATACCTGCGAGTGGGATAGCGAACTGCTCGATCTGTTTGGCATTCCAGAAGCAATGTTACCAGAAGTCAAATCTTCGTCGGAGATGTATGGAGAAACTTCTGTAGATGTGTTGAAAACAGCGATTCCAATTGCTGGTATTGCTGGCGATCAGCAATCGGCCCTTTTTGGCCAGCTGTGCATCGAAAAAGGTATGGTAAAGAACACCTATGGCACTGGCTGTTTTATGCTGATGAATACCGGAACCAAAGCGATTAAATCGGAGCATAAATTGGTAACCACTATAGCCTGGAAAATTGGAGATGAAGTTACGTACGCCTTAGAGGGCAGTGTATTTATTGCCGGTGCGGTGGTACAATGGCTCCGGGATGGATTGGGTCTGATCAAGAAATCAAAACATGTAACTGCTTTAGCAGAGAAGGTAGAAGACACTGGTGGTGTATATGTTGTCCCGGCCTTTGCCGGCTTAGGCGCCCCACACTGGGATTCGCGAGCGCGAGGAAGTATTTATGGGATTACGCGTGGCACCACAGATGCGCATCTTGCGCGTGCATGCCTGGAATCTATTGCCTTTCAGTCTTACGATGTGCTGGATGCGATGCAACAGGATGCTGGCCATGCTATTGAAGAACTTCGTGTAGATGGCGGAGCTACCTCCAACGATGTTTTACTAAAGTTTCAGGCAACGCTTTTGGGGGCCACTGTCGTACGACCAAAAAATACAGAATCTACCGCAATGGGTGCGGCATATCTCGCCGGACTGGCTACGGGTTTCTGGAAAGACATCTCAGAGATACAGAAAAAATGGTCCGTAGATAAAAAGTTCGAACCAGAAAAAGAGATTGACAGCACCCTGGTGTTGAAGGAATGGCACGCTGCCGTAGAAGCAACGAAAGTTTGGGCATCCCTTAAAAACAAGAAGTAATGAACGCGATAGTAGCAGAAATGTTTGGCACTTTCCTCATGATCCTGCTGGGAAGTGGCGTAGTGGCCAATGTTTTACTCACCGATACCAAAGGACACGGTAGTGGTTGGATCGTGATCACGACTGCTTGGGCGTTAGCTGTTTTTATTGGAGTATCTGTTGCCGGGCCATACAGCGGTGCACACCTCAACCCTGCTGTTACCCTTTCTGTATGGATGATTGATGAAATCGAAAGCGTTCTGGCAATTTCCTACGTCGGTGCGCAATTTGTAGGTGCGATGCTAGGTGCAGGTTTAGTATGGTTATGCTACCGCCCACACTTTGCGCGAACGGAAGATCCAGGACTAACACAAGCAGTGTTCTGTACAGCACCGGCAATTCGAGATTACCGTTCCAATTTCCTGATGGAGACTGTGGCTACATTTGTGCTGATTGCTACCATTTTATTCTTTCAAGAGCCTTCTATGCAATTGGATGAGACTGCTGGCATAATTGGCTTAGGCTCGATTGGCGCATTACCCGTAGCTTTTCTCGTTTGGGGTATAGGCTTGGCGCTTGGAGGCACCACTGGGTACGCCATCAATCCCGTGCGTGACCTTGGTCCTCGCGTGGTATATAGCCTATTGCCCATCAGGCCTAAAGCAGGATTCGACATTCGTTATGCCTGGATTCCAGTGATCGCACCATTGCTTGGCTCTGCTATTGCTACTTGGCTATACCAACTATTGACGAGTTGAAGATTTTCTTTTCTACTACGAGAAGCTACGGCTTCTCGTCGTTTATGTTAGGAGTTTAATAAGGATCTACATCCACCACAACACGCACACTGGAATTCTTTTTATCCAGTTCAAAATGCAGTAATGCCTGGCGAATAAGTTCCTTCACCTTGACAATACTGATGCCAGTACGCTCAATCTTCAACGTGATGGTCTGTATGTAGTTATTACGGATACGGGCCACTAAAGGTTGCTCTGGCCCAAGCACGCGTTCTTCTAAGGTAGTACGCAGCAAATTCGCCAGCTTATTGGCCGAATCTAAGCACTTATCTTGATCCACATGCTTTACATCTAATCGGATTAGCCGATAGAAAGGAGGATAATGGTAATTTTTCCGCTCCGTGATTTCGTTGGTGAACATGGCCAGGTAATCGTGCTGTACCACCTGCTCTAGTACACGATGGTTTGGAGAATATGTTTGTATAATTACGCGTCCCTGCGTCTGCCGACGTCCGGAGCGCCCCGCCACTTGCGAAAAAAGGGAAAATGCCCGTTCATACGATCGGAAATCCGGGAAGTTAATCATAGCATCGGCATTGATGATACCAATTAGATTGACACGGCCAAAATCCAGTCCTTTAGCCACCATCTGAGTACCAATCAGCACGTCAAACTCATGGTCATCAAAAGCGGTTATCACTTTATCGAATCCATGCTTGCCGCGTGTAGAATCCAGATCCAGCCGACCAATCCGTAATTGCGGCATAAGCAGCTCCAACTCTTCTTCAATACGCTCTGTACCGTATCCTTTATTTTCTAGGTGTGTAGAGCCACAGGCAGGACAACGTTGAATATTCTCCTCCGAAAACCCACAGTAATGACAATGCAGCAGATTGCTAGACTTATGATAGGTTAAACTCACATCACACTGAACACATTTGGCAACATAACCGCAGGTTTTACATTGTAAAAATGGCGTATGACCGCGACGGTTTTGAAACAGAATCACTTGCTCTTTTTGCGCTACAGCATCTTCAATGCCCTTGAGCAGCGTCTTGCTGAAATAGTTCACCATTTGATCCTTGCGCCCTTCTTCTGTAACATGGAGAATCTCTATAGCAGGCAACTGCACCTCTCCAAAACGTTCGGAAAGCGTAACCAAACCATATTTACCCGCTTTCGCATTATAAAAGCTTTCTACCGAAGGCGTCGCAGATCCTAATAACACCTTTGCGCCATAGGTACTCGCCAAATAAATGGCGGCGTCTCGCGCATGATATCGTGGCGCCGGCTCAAACTGTTTATAGGAGCTTTCGTGTTCTTCATCTACGACGATTAAGCCCAGATTTTTGAATGGAAGCAATACGGCTGAACGTGCACCCACAATAATTTTGAGCTCCCCATTGAGCACCTTGTACCATACCTCGGCACGTTCATTATCATTAAATTTGGAATGATACACGCCCAATTGATCACCGAAATATAGTTTCAAACGTTCGGTAATTTGCGCCGTCAACGCAATTTCTGGCAACAAAAACAGCACATGCTGCCCCTGTGCCAACACCTTTTCTATTAGTCGAACATAGAGCTGAGTTTTACCGGAAGCCGTTACACCATGCAATAATACTACGTCTTTCTCTTCAAACAGCTCATTGAGCTGTTCGTAAGCTTGCTGTTGAGGCGTACTAAAGGTGAAGTCTTTCTGCAACACAATATCGGTACCTTGAAAGCGGCTCACCACTTTTTCCTTAACATCAAACACACCCTTATCGATCAATGCAGTTATGGCCGACGAACCGCAGCCAGAAGCTTCCATAATGTCTTGACGGGTGATTTCTCCGCCTTGTTTCTGCAATTGCATAAAGGCCAATACAGCATCCTGTTGCATGGGAGCCCGGTTTAATGCGTCCAGCAACTCCCGTTTCCCCTCCCCATCTGAATAGGTAGATGCAAAGGTTAAAAAGGTTTTTACTTTAGGCTTATAGCGTTGTTTTATTTCTTCTGAAATCAGGATAAACCCTTTATCAAATAAACTTTTCAGCAATGGAAACACGCTTTTCTGGCCTAAAACCTTGATTACGTCACTAATTCTGAGCTCACCAGCCACGTCCAGCGCATCCATGACAAGAAAGGCCTTATCATTAAGTCCGCTTCGATCCAGGTCACTTTGATCTGCGGAGCGGATTTTCGTTTCGGAGGCCATCTTCAATGCTGCCGGCAGTGCGGCTTGCATGACATCGCCAACGTGGCACATGTAGTAATCCGATATCCAATGCCAGAAATCCAGCTGTCGAACTCCCACTATGCTATTTTCGTCCACCACATCCAAAATATATTTGGCTTCATATCGGAGCGGTGCTTCTTGTGTCACTCGCTCAACAATGGCTGCATAAATTCGATTTTTTCCGAATTGCACAATAACACGAACCCCTAGCTTAACCTGCTCATTCAGCGCCTCTGGTACCCGATAGGTATACGACTTGGCAATTGGCAAAGGTAATATAACCTCTACAAATAGCGTCTGACGGGCAATTGCGGTTTCAAAAAGTTCGGGTGATGACATATACAAATGTAAAAAAATACCCTCGATTAGTAGTCACTAACCGAGGGTATCCTTATGTGATAACACAAGGTCTTATGCGCGGTGCCGTAAAGCAGCCGAGAACAAACCAATCCAACCTACAATAAAAAATAATCCGCCGACCGGCGTTACAGGTCCGAGCATACCTATTTGTGTAATCCCCAACAGTTCCCGAGTGCTAAGCACGTACAAAGAACCGGAAAACAAGAGGATACCGACCGTAAACGCAATAAATGACAATCGGATGGATTGACTTTTTGCACGTGAAAAAGTAGACAAAAACAATAAGGCCAGCGTATGGTAAAAATGGTAGCGATTTGCAGTTTCCCAGGTTTGCAATTGGGATTCACTGATTTTATCGGCTAAACCATGCGCACCGAATGCTCCTAATATGACAGCGGTCATCCCAAAAAATGCTGCGATAAGAATAATTTGTTTGTTCATAATAACGTACCAGCCTAAAAAGTCGGTTTCATTTGAGTAAATGTATGAAAATTGCGTGTAATTTACGTCGGGTAATAGCATTTTATATCTGATGTTAAAATGGAAAAAACCCAGAAAAGGTGATTTTAATCCTAGAATTTTGTACACCAAAGCTTAAGAAGATATGACTCATAACGGGTGTCTGGCCATTGCAATTTTCTTTGAAAATTTTTCGCATTTTCTTGCAAGATACATTTCACTCAACGTGAACGTATGTCAAAAAGTGAAGTTTGCGATTTATTTTCTTTTTTACTACTATTGCTTAAGGCAAGGTGAAATAATCTTCCTCAAACCATTTTTAAACGAAATAACAGGATTTCGTTGATCGTATTTAATCTTAATAAAAGAGAATATGTTATTGGACGAAAAAGAGCTTTTATCGGCTTTTCGTAATGGAGACGAATCGGCATTCGCCATGCTTTATGATCAATATTGGGAACACCTATACCTCCACGCCTTCCGTATCCTTAAAGATCGACATGCTACTGAAGACGTAATTCAAGATGTCTTTATTTCGTTATGGAAAAAACACAAAACACTAAAAATAAGAAATTTAAATAATTATCTCTATCAAGCTACACGCTATCAAGTCTTCCGCTATCTTCGCCGCAAAGGATATACCGAACCACTAACTGCCGAACTAGAATTTTGTTTGACCACAGACGATCTGCAATCGGCTATTCAAGAAAACGAATTACGAACCTGGATTGATAGGGAAGTAGACAAACTTCCTCCAAAATGTCGAGAAATCTTTCTTTTGAGCCGACATCAACTACTAAACAATAGAGAGATTTCTAGCAGGCTAGCTATTTCGGTCAAAACAGTGGAAAATCAAATGACTATAGCCCTGCGCCGTCTACGCCAATTGTATCAACGGCTTAGTCTTTATCTATTATTTTTAATTTTCTTTTAGGGGTAAACAGCTATTTCTGGAACATATCATTATAAGGTGACGTATTTTGAGCAAATTTTCTAAATATTGGATCGAGCGGTATTTCAGGTCAAAAGACCCAGAAGCGGGTCATCGCTTGCACCGCGCCTACGAGCGCATGCAACGTTCCAAAGAGATTTGGGATGATACAAAGATGGGGCCTAAGCAAGAGGTAAGAGGCCGTATCTTACAACAAGTTCGGTTGTCAATTGATATTTCAAGAAAAGAAGCTCAAAGACCTGAAAACTGGCGGTTGATGGGCATCGCAGCCTCTCTGCTAGTAATTGTGGGTACCATTATTTTCACGTGGCATTCTGGATCAATGACTACCCACGATATTGCTCCAGGCGGCAACCATCTTGAACTGATATTGACAGATGGTACAGTCATTCAGCTGGATAGTATTAAGCGACCTTATCACAGCAAGGAGATGGGACTTATGATTGAGAGCACACAAGAAGGACGCCTACGCCTCTATAGTGATCTTCATGCTTTATCCACTGAGCCGGTGCACATTCGTACACCTAAGGGCGGACAGCACCAGATTGAGCTACCAGATGGCACGATAGTTTGGCTAAATGCAGATTCGGAATTGATTTTCCCCGCCCGTTTTTCGTTAGAAAAACGCCAAGTTACCCTTCTTGGTGAGGCCTATTTTGAAGTTTCGTCAGATTCAACAAGACCATTTATTGTGGCTACCCTCTACCAGGAAATAGAAGTCCTTGGTACACGATTTAATATTTGTGCCTATGCCAACGGGCCTAATATAAAAACCTCTTTATTAGAAGGAAAAGTTCGGATCAAGCTTAAAAATAACACACAAGAAATCATCCTTAAGCCGGGTCAGCAATCCCTATTGTCCGAAGGAATTTTAAAAGTTCAGCCAGTAAAAATGAGGGAAGTGATTGACTGGACCGCTGGCGATTTCATCTTCGATCAAGAATCATTGGGAGAAATCATGTCTAAAATTGAGCGTTGGTACGATGTGCATACAGAATGGAAGGGTGAAATCAAACAAATTCAAATGAGTGGAGAAGTCTCCAGAACAAAAAGCTTGCTACAAGTCCTTGATATTTTACATCTGTCTACGGGTGTTTATTTTGAATTGAAGGGACGAACCATTGTAATAAGCAACGATGCAATTAAATAACTAAAGACATAAAATATGAAATAACTAACTGGCAATTATTCAAGTAGCCAGAAGTGCGCTAACACTTCCGGCTGTAAGGAATCAAAACGACTAAACAACCATTTTATTAATCCTTAATCACAAAGATATGATTTTTTGTAAGGGAAATTACTGGGTCTGGCCTTCAGATCTTCGTAGCCTAAAAATACCGTGTACCCTCTTCATGCTTACTTTCCTGCAATCTTACGGTACCAGCGTAGCTCAAAAAGTAACTGTATCGAAAGATAATGCTCACCTCCAAGAAATTCTTCGGGATATCCGACAGCAGACTGGAATTGATTTTATCGTCCGTACAGAACAACTTAAAATAGCCAAACCTGTCAGCATTCAGGCAAAAAATACCGAACTGGATGTCGTATTGACCGAAATATTCGATGGACAGTCTCTGAGTTATATAAAAAAAGATAACACCATTGTTGTCACAAACACACGCGAATCAGCCGCTATCACAAATGTTCCAGCTACTCGTAAAGCACGTACGTCAAATATAATCCAGGGAGTACTTAGTGGAAGGGTTTTGGATCAATTGGGAGAACCCGTAGCGGGAGTATCCATTTCTGCGCCTAACGGCTATTCTACTACTACCGATGACGATGGTCGTTTTCATTTAATGATTTCCGGTACGGAGGCTCGACTTCAGTTCCGCTATATCGGATTCAAATCTGTTAGTCTTGTGGCGAAAGTCGGCGAACCTTTGGAAATCACCATGGAACAAGTGATTTCTGATTTGGATGAATTGGTAGTCACGGGCTATACTAAAGAAAAACGGCAAAATATTACCGGATCAATCGCGACCATCTCCGGTGAAAAACTAGCGTCTCGCCCTTTGACTAACCTGGCTTCGGGATTGCAGGGTCTGGCACCCGGGCTGGTGATGACGCGTGTAAATGGACAACCGGGGAATGAGCAATGGCTTGCCAACGTACGGGGAGTTAGCTCCATCAATGGCGACGTGCCTATGGTGCTGATTGATGGAGTACGCGGCAACCTCAGTTTGGTGAATCCCCTAGATGTAGAATCTATTACGATACTCAAGGATGCCTCCTCCACCGCCGTGTTTGGATCGACAGGAGCACGAGGCGTGATTCTGGTCACCACTAAATCTGGAACCGGAAAAATCCGTGTACAGTACGAGGGTCTCTTTAGTGCACAACGCCCCGCGCGCATGCCGCAGCTGATGAGCTCCTACGAATCGGCGTTGATGGAGAACATCGCCCGAATCAATGCAGGCGGCAACCCAACCTTTAATGATGAGTTGCTGAACCTTCTGCGCGATCCAACTATAACACAGCGCCCAGATCCGAACAACCCCAATAACTGGCAATTTTTAGGCGACTTCGACTACGTAGATCTCTTAACACGAAGATATACCCCACAGATGAACCACAACGTATCCGTCAGCGGCGGTGGAGACAAAGAATCTTTTCTGTTTTCTGTGGGAGGCTACAACCAACAAGGTTTTTTTGCCGTTGGCCCAGATAGGGCAAGCCGTATCAATGCCCGATCCAACTACAACCGCAAGCTATCCAAGCATTTCTCTTTAGATTCGCGCATCCAATACACGGGCGACAAGGTGGAAAGAATCCCTACGCAGCTCGAAGGCGACTACTCTGCTATTTACGAATTGTTTTCCCGTCGGCGAACGGTACCCTTATACGACCCCGAACGCCCCGGACAGTACAACGAGCAGTTTCCCTTAATGGGCATATTGGAAAGCTCAGGCGGACAATATTTGAATAGCCACGAAGTTTCAGGCGTGTTTACACTACAGGGAAATGACATTTTCGTCAAGAACCTTAATCTTCGTGCGGTCTACAGCCCGCGTATACTTACTTCATTTCAGGATCAACAACGTCGATCCGTTCCAGTATACGATCTATCTGGCCAACGTGGCTATATTGGTGGGGCCGCAAATGCACAGGCCAGCATCAGCAGAATCCGTTCCAGCACGATGTGGAACAATGTCCAGCTGGTAGGCGATTATGCGATAGATCTAGGTGATCACCAAATCAATGCACTGGCGGGTTACCGATACGACGATTTTCGCCAAGACCTCTTGTTAGCTTCAGGCCGGGAACTGCCGACCAATGAACTGTTCTCCCTGAATTACGGCAACCCGAACCAAATGTTTGTTTTGGACGACATACAGACCAACGCCCAGATTTCTCTTTTCAGCACCTTAGAGTATATCTTTGCCAACCGATACATTCTTCGAGGTACCCTAAATCGAGAAGGTAGCTCCCGGTTGGCACCAAACCTACGTTGGAATACTTTCCCAGGAGTATCAGCCGGATGGCGTATCAACAATGAATCTTGGTTCCAAGCGTCGCCCAAGCTGTCCTTTATCAACGACCTGAAGCTGCGCGCTACCTGGGGGCAACAGGGTAATGACCCTGGCGTAGGGAATTACCAGTATATCCCCATGCTTCAAACGGCCAACAGTTACCCCTTCAACAACACTAGAAATCAATACTTCTGGCAAAGCCAATTGCCTGCGAGCTTACGTACCTGGGAGCGGATCACCAGCTCCGACCTGGGCTTGGATTTTTTGCTATTTAACAGCAAGCTGAATGGTAGCTTTACCTACTTTTGGCGCGAAACGACGGGCATGCTCGCCCCGGTGCCAGTGCCTTCGGTCATTGGAGTTGGCGTGCCCATGTTCAACATCGCAGAGATGAAGTCTTGGGGTTGGGAGTTTGAACTAGGGTATAGAAATCAGATTGGCGACTTCAATTATTTTGTATCGGGAAATATCGCGGATAACAATAACCGCATTACCTCCTATGATGGTGCCACAAACGTATTCCTAGGGCTCAATGGTATTATTGAGGGCTATCCAGTCAGTTCACTTTTTGTGTATCAAGCCGACGGATATTTCCAGAACCAGGAACAGGTAGACAACCATGCCTTTCAAAACAATCAGACTGGCCCGGGAGATATTCGCTATGTAGACGTTAATGGTGATGGGATCATCTCCTTTGGCGACGCTACCTTAGACAACCCGGGTGACTTGGTTTACGCAGGTGACATTCGCCCGCGCTACCAGTTCGGGTTAAACTTCGGCGTTAATTACAAAGGTTTCGACTTCTCCGCCTTGATACAAGGAATTGGAAAGCGGAATTTTTTGCTTTCCAGCGTGATGACGGTTCCTTTTTTAGATACTTGGCGCCAACCTTGGATCATCCATGAGGATTACTGGACTCCCGAAAATCCAGATGCGCGATTTCCGAGACCCTTGGTAGGCGGCGGTATCAATGCTTTACCATCCACACATTGGTTAGTCAATGGAGCCTATGCTAGGCTTAAGAATCTACAGATTGGCTATTCTCTACCCCTGTCTTGGATCAACAGAATTGGCGTGAGCCGAAGCAGGATCTTTGTAGGTGGTGAGGATCTCTTTGAGGTATCACGAGTCTGGCACCCGTACATCGACCCAGAAAGACCAAACAATTTCGCGTTCAACTATCCGCTTTTCCGGACTTTCACCGCTGGAATTAATCTAACATTTTAAGCAAGAAAACCATGAAAACAGCAATAAAAACGAGCAAACATCTCATCGCCGTACTCGCATTATGCGCGCTTATGTTCGGTTCATGCTTCAAAGAAATCGACAGCCAGATCCCCGAAACACAGCTGTCTGACGCTACCTTTTGGATTACCGAGACGCATTTGATCCAAGGCACCAATTACCTGTATACCCTACTCCCCGGAATTGGTGAAAACAACAATAGCAACTGGTCTGACGATGGAAGAGGTTCGGGCAATAATAGCATCAGCGATGGCAGCCGGTTAGAGCCACTTACCTCAGGCGACTGGAACGGCAATTACAGCAATATCAGAGCGGCCAACAATGTGCTGGAACGCGCTGCAGAAATGACGATATCCGAACAAGTGAAGGCTCGCTATATGAGCGAGGCTCGCTTTTTCCGCGCTTTCTTCTACATGGAGTTGATCAGGAGATTCGGCGATGTGCCTTTGATACTGCAAACCATGAATATAAATGATGTATTGCTGACGGCCCCGCGAACAAATCGCGAATCAGTAGTATCCGCCATCTACGCTGATTTGGACGAAGCGGTACTGCATCTACCCAATTCAGTCCAGTTACCTCCTAGTGAGTACGGACGCATTACTCAGGAAGCCTGTCTAGCACTGAAAGCTCGCGTAGCTTTGTTCGAAGGCACTTTCAATAAATACCATGGTTTGCCAAATGTACAAAGCCACCTCTCCGTAGCAAGGGCAAGTGCTGAATCCATTATGCAAGCAGGTACGAAGGCGCTATTTGAATTCATTTTTGAGCCAGATAGCAGCTATTTTTACTTATTCAGACCCTTCGGCAACTTAGCCAGAGAAGAAGTGATCCTCCCACGTCTTTACGGAGAAAACCCGCAAAACCCCATCTCCACGCATAGCTATCCAAGAAATCTACAAGATGGGTCTACCACGCCCACCCGTGCTATCATGGACGCCTATTTGTACATTGATGGGCTACCCAACGATGGCCCGAACCGCTCGCCACTGTATCGCCAGCGAACCAATACACTTAGCGAGTTCGAAGATCGTGACCCCCGAATGGGCATGACGGTATACAAGCGCGGCGACTTCTATACCACCAATTTCTATATCCCTACGTTTCAGTCCACGCAGACGGGCTACAAACTGAAGAAGTGGCATAATGGTCCGGATGATTTCAATAATTTCAGTGTGGTTCATTATAAGATACTTCGCTATGCAGAGGTGCTCCTCACATTTGCCGAAGCAAGCTATGAGCTCAACGGGTCAATCACAGACCAAGAGCTTAACCAGAGCATCAATCTCACCCGGGCTCGGGCGGGAATGCCGGCACTAACGAATGCTTTTGTATCTACTCATGGATTGAATATGTTGGAGGAAATCCGACGTGAACGACGCGTAGAGCTCGCTTTTGAAGGAGGACATCGTTACTGGGATATCCTACGCTGGAGTATTGCAGAAGACGTACTCCCTCCTGCGCAATTGGGTATTCAGTATTTCCCTCAAGAATACACTCCAGGAACGGGAATTAACAACCCACAGTTGGATGCCAACGGCTATATCATCTCGCAATCCGCCGCAATAAGGAGCTTCAATCCGGCAAGGGATTACCTTTGGCCGCTCCCTGTTCAGCAACTTGGCCTCAATCCCAATCTCACTCAAAACGCTAATTGGCGATAAAAATTAGTAAAGCCTGCAAAACTTTTAAAGACGAGTAAACCGGCAGGAATTCTGGCTTGAAAATAGTATCCATTTGGCTCGTTAAAGACTTTGACGAGCCAAATGGATACTTCAATTTCATCGTTCCGGTGCTTCACAGCGCACCATTCAGAAAAGTGGAACAATCCTGTTAATTAACAGTACTTCGATCCTTCGGTGTAGATGTTACCAAGAAAATAGAAGCGATGCTTTTCATTTTATACGAATTATTTTAGGTTTGTAGTAGATGAAAGGTACGATTATAGTTTCTGTAGTGTTGTTCATAGCCGTGGTGGCTGCCTCCGTATTTTATTTTACCGGATTAGGCAGTGCACAAAAGGATATGACAAAGCCGCTCACGTTTCTTCCTGAAGAAACATTGCTCATCGCAGCCTTCAAAAATGAAGAAACTACTGACAATATTTTCAAAGACTATGAAGTCTTTGATGCTTTATTAGGGTTTAATCAGAAGCAACAGATGGATGAACTCAAGCAACAGCTACTACGAAGCCCCTTGCTTCAGGAGTATTTATCCGGCACCGATGTGTATGTTTCCTTTCATCAAGTCAAAAAATCTGTAGAGCTATTGTTTACCATACCCGCGGTGGAACCTTTGCGGCAAGATGCTGTAGGCAATCTCTTGGCGCAGCTTTCCGATGCGTATCAGGTGACTAGCTTAGATACACTTGGGCAATCTATATTCGCCCTGCGTACGGATAGTAATGATGTTACTTTGTACGCGGCGTATCATGCTGATATTTTCTTTGTAACTCCTTCCCTTCCTATTCTGGAAAAAGTATTGAATAAACGGCATCCAAAACTAAGTCGACAACAGATCTCGTTCTTCTTGGAAAACACCAACAGAAACGTGCCGTTGAGTTTCTATTTTGCACATCAACAAATTGATAGTCTGAGTAAGCAATTTCAGCGCAATCGCCTTGGGGATTTTATGCAGCAATTCTTACGATTAGGTGGACAATCTGCCTGGAATATCAATTACAAACAAGACGCCCTTATGCTCACAGGAGAAAGTGAGCTATCAAAAACGGAGCAAAGCTATATTGCGCTGTTTGCGGATCAGCATAAGACGACTCAAAGATTGTATCAGTATTTCCCTGCGAATACCGCATTGTACCTCGAATATTCAGTGAGCGATCTTCGTCGGTACCGTCAGGATCTGGAGAAATACCTAACACGTAAACCTAACCAAAAACGTATTCAGGATCAGTTGGAAAACATGCGTAGTAGCCGGCCTAAAGTGATGAGCGGGCTGGAAGATGCTGTCGGTAGTGAATTTGCAGTCGTTGAACTAAATAACGGCAATTACCTGGGATTTTTATCACTTCGCGATTCGACTGCATGGGATATTTTGTTGCCAGAGCTATCGGAGTCTGTAGGAGATGGTGTGTACCGTTTCAAATATGAGCATTTGCTTTACGCCTATTACGGAGATGCCTTCCAAACATTTCAACGTCCCTATTTCACGGTTGTGAACAATGTACTGGTATTTGCTAACCAATCAGCAACGTTGAGCAATTACATCAAACAGTGGCAAAATAGTGATCTATTGGTAGGCACACTGGGCTTCAAGAATTATGAGCGTATGCAGGGCGATGAAGCCAATGTGACGTTTTTTCTTCACACGAAGAATGCTAGCCGTATGCTAGCTAACAACCTCATTACTCCTTTTGCCCGGAACTTTCGCAATACAAAGGACTATGGCTATCAGGATTTTTATTCCTGGTCTGTGCAACTCATGGGCAACGGCGGAAACTTCATCAGTAGCATCTACGGGATTTACAAAAGTTCGACCGCGTTGGGATCATCTCCTGAATGGACATACGCTTTCAACAACCGATTAATTACGCGCCCGTATGTATTCGAGCACTCGGATACCAGCCAATTTATTTTGGCACAGGAACAGGATCATACTATTCACGCGATTCATCCGACAGGTAAAAAAATGTGGTCAACCGTATTTTCTGGTCGAGTGATCGGCGATATGATACAGCTATCTGATCGCTCCATCGTACTGGTAACCGACAGACACCGTTTGTATCGTTTTGATAGCGATGGAAATGGACTACCCGGTTTTTCTATTGGGTTGCCGGAAGAGCCAACCGGAACTCCAGTAGTATTTACGATAGACCGCCGTGAGATAATACTGGTGCCTTTGAGCGATCGTCTGGCTGCCTATGATATGGAAGGCAACACACTAAGTAATTGGAAATCTACCAGCGTATCTGGGCGCTTGTTGCCAGGCATTTTCCTTAGCAAGGATAAGATTGTGGTGGGGAGCACGTCCGGAAAAATATACTATTTCAATAGTGACGGACAAATTGCAGAAGAAATAGCCGCACCGGGAGATGCGGTGTTTAGAAATTCCCTGGGCCATATCTCTAATCCAAATGCAGAAGATGTATTTGTAACGACTGATACTGCGGGTAGGTATTACCGTTATTCTTCAGGCCGTAGCGTTAGTAGTACGTCGATTTCTGGGCTTTCCAAAAATCATAGCGCCTACTTCGCTCACCTATCCACATCCGACGCTCCCGAAATGATTGTACTTGACGCCAATAAACTCAGCATCTATCAAACGATCGATAGCATTAGTGAGCGATATACGCAAGGCTTTACGAAAGACATTTATAGTACACCATTATTGTTTCCAGTTTCGAGATCTACAGATCGGTTAGGCATCAGCATACCTTCGAACAATCTGATATATGTCTTCTCCGAGATTGGCCGTATCATGGATGGATTTCCAGTAGAGGGACTCCCTCTTTTCTACTATGGCCGGATAAATTACAACAGTGAAAATTATCTATTATCCACAAAACGTGATCACAAATTATATGCTTTCAAGCATTAATAATTT
This sequence comes from Sphingobacterium sp. lm-10, assembly GCF_023554555.1. Taxonomy (NCBI): domain Bacteria; kingdom Pseudomonadati; phylum Bacteroidota; class Sphingobacteriia; order Sphingobacteriales; family Sphingobacteriaceae; genus Sphingobacterium; species Sphingobacterium sp. lm-10. The sequence continues at coordinate 1,026,083 of NZ_JAMJWC010000002.1, read as the reverse complement.
GTTTTACATCGTTTTAGGACAATGAAAAAAATTTCATCAGAACTTTTTTTTTGGTAGGTTTGCATTCATAAATTATATATGCTACAAGGAAAAGAGAATATCATTTTATTAGATTCCCCAAAGAAAATTATTGTTACTACGCATCATAAGCCAGACGGCGATGCATTAGGTTCGTCCTTGGGTTTGTCGCAATGGTTACGAGCTTCAGGACATGAAGTATCTGTAGTAGTTTCTTCTGATTTTCCTACATTTTTAGATTGGATGCCTGGGCGTGAGGAAGTCATCATCTTCCCCGATAACCCGGAGCAGGTATACGATCTTTTTGAGGAAGCCGAAATTATATTTTGTCTGGATTACAGTGTACTTTCCCGGACGAATATCTTAGAGCCCGTTATTCGTGGTGCTTCTGGACAGAAATGGATGATCGATCACCACCTGGATCCAGAAGATTTTGCCGATCTAAGTTACTGGGATCCGCAGGCTGCCGCTACCGCACAATTGGTGTACCGATTTATTTGCGAAGAATTGAATGGTGGTAAGGATAGGCTAAACGCTGACATGGCTACTTGTTTGTACACCGGTATCATGACGGATACAGGCTCCTTTCGATTCAAGGCGGCAAATGCTGCCGTACATCGTATCATTGCAGACTTGATTGAGATTGGGGTACGTAACTGGGAAATTCATCAACAAGTATATAACAGCTCTACAGAAAATCGCTTGAAATTTTTAGGCTACTGCCTATTAAATTGTTTGGAAGTAATTCAGGAATACAATACGGCTATTTTTGCCTTGAGTAAAAATGATTTGAAGCAGTTTGCCATTACCACAGGTGATACAGAGGGTTTAGTGAACTATGCATTATCGATAAAAGGCGTTCGGCTGGCTGGATTATTTGTTGACAGAACCGAATTAATTAAGTTATCTTTGCGATCAATTGGAGAAATTCCCTGCAATGAGATCTGTAAAACTCATTTCAATGGTGGCGGACATTTAAATGCCTCTGGAGGAAGTTCCAATGAAGATTTGCTAACTGTTGTGGAGCGGTTTAAATCGATACTTCCGCAGTATGCAGAAATATTAACAGCTTAATATAAAAATTATACATCCAAATACAAAATGAAGAAGTCAATTCTATTTTTAACGGCAGCAGCCGCTCTTGCAATGACCTCATGTCAAAGCTTCAAAAAAGGTGATGGTGGGTTAGAGTACAAATTTATTAAAGAAGGAAGCGGTGAGAAAGCGACCACAGGCGATGTGTTAGCTTTTAACCTAATCGTAGAGACAGATCGCGACTCTGTATTGGCAAACACATATGATATGGGATTGCCACAAGCACAGCCGATCATGCCAGATTCTACATTGCAAGGATCATACCCTGGAGATCCTAACAGCATCTTGCGTATGTTGGGTGAAGGTGATAGCGCCGTATTTCGCATCAACCTGGATACTATGGCGGCACGTACCGGCCAGCCTAAACCAGAGTTTGCAGACAAATACCTTCAGTTTACATTTAAAGTAGAGAAAGTATTTAAAAAAGGCGACTTGGCTGATTCCGTACTTTTCGAACAAGTAAACAAATACTTTGAAGGCGAAATCGAAAAAATCAAAAATGCGGAAGAAGGAAAAATCAACTCTTACATCCAGAAAAACAAGCTACAGCCAAAGAAAACAGCTTCTGGTTTGCAGTATGTAATCAAAGAAGAAGGTTCTGGTAAGGTAGCTGCGGTAGGTGATACGGTTGTATTGAACTATACAGGTGCTTTAGCGGCTAATTCGAAAATCTTTGATACCAATGATCCAGAGTTGGCAAAGAAAAATAAAATTCATAACCCTATGCGTACCTACGAGCCTATTCGTGTTCGTGTAGGTAAAGATCCAGTTATTGCGGGTTGGACAGAAGGATTGCAGTTATTGAACAAAGGTAGCAAAGCAACTTTCATTATTCCTTCCAGCATTGGATACGGACAACAGGGCTCTATGGGCGCTATTCCTCAATATGCTCCATTGGTGTTTGATGTAGAAGTATTAGATATCATCGCAGGTCCGAAAGACGAAGAAGTTCCTAATCCGGAGATGCCAGCTATGCCGGCTCCGACAACCAGATAAATTGATAAATTTTCAACAAAAAACGCGATTCTCTGAGAGAATCGCGTTTTTTGTGTTTATGATATATTCCTAATCAATAAAATGCTAATTTTGGCTATGAGCCAGACCGATGTTGTCCTAACGGACACCCATACCCACATCTACTACCATGCCGGTAGTCCGCAACTGGAAGAGCATTTAAATCGTTGTTTTGAAAATAATGTCCACAGGCTCTTTCTCCCAAATGTGGATGTAGCCTCTATAACAGCTGTAATGGAGACCGTGCAAGCTTATCCAACACATTGTTTTCCAATGTTGGGTCTACATCCCTGCAGCGTAAAGGAAGGTTACTTATCGGATCTCTCCGCCATAGAGAGAGCGATACAATCTCATAAAATTTATGCAGTTGGTGAAATCGGTATCGATCTTTATTGGGATAAAACAACTCTAGTTATTCAGCAAGACGCTTTTAGAACGCAGATTGGCTGGGCCAAAGCATTGGGCTTGCCTATTGACATTCACTGTCGAGAGGCTTTTGATGAAGTTTTCGCAATTCTAGAAGAACTGAAAGACGAGCAACTATTTGGTATCTTTCACTGCTTTACCGGCACATTGGAGCAAGCACAGCGCGCTATTGATCTGGGCTTTAAGTTGGGAATTGGAGGTGTTGTCACTTTCAAAAAGGCGGGATTGGATGCCGTAGTAAGCCAGATTGCGTTGGAGCATATTGTTTTAGAAACAGACGCACCTTATCTCGCCCCTACTCCATTCCGTGGTAAAGAAAATGAAAGCAGTTACCTTCGTTTTGTGGCGGAAAAGGTAGCCGATTTACATCAAATATCACTAGAGAAATTAGCGCAGATCACGACACAGAATTCAATAGACGTTTTCGGAATATAACTTATGCATAATATCTTCATCATATACACAGGTGGCACCATCGGGATGGTTAAAGACTCTAAGACAGGATCTTTCGTGCCATTCGATTTTGAGTTGATTGCGAATAATCTTCCCGACCTGAGTCGGCTCAACTATAAGATCACCGTGCATTCTTTTGAACCCATTATTGATTCCTCCGATATGAAGGAGCACATCTGGTTAGAGATGGCGGAAATCGTGCAGAAGAATTACGAGCTCTATGATGGATTTGTGATCTTACATGGATCAGATACCATGTCTTTTTCGGCTTCTATCCTAAGCTTTATGCTGGAAGGTTTGCAAAAACCCGTTATCCTATCGGGATCTCAGCTGCCGATAGGTGAAATCCGAACCGATGCGCGAGAAAACTTGATGACGGCTTTAGAGATTGCCTCTGCCAAACGCGATGGCCGCTCCATTGTGCAAGAGGTGTGTATATTATTTGACAACAAGCTATTTCGAGGCAATCGCTCGTTCAAATATAATTCTGCGAAGTTTGAAGCATTTCGATCTCCGAATTATCCGGTACTTGCCGAGGCGGGGATACATATTCAATATTATGAAGACGCACTGCTGGATAATAGTGGTCAGAATTTCATTATGCATACCAGCCTGGACAACCGCGTTGCCGTTTTAAAGTTGTTTCCGGGTATCAACCGTACCACTGTCCGGCAAATTTTGCATTGCGGCGCTCGCGGCATCATTATGGAAACGTTCGGTGCCGGTAATACGATGACAGATCAATGGTTTATCGATGAATTGAGCGAAGCCATCAACTCTGGTATTAACGTGGTGGATATCTCGCAATGTAAAGTGGGGTCGGTAGAAATGGGACGATATGGCACCAGTGCCAAATTAAAAGGGATTGGCGTGCTCAATGGCTACGACATGACCTTCGAAGCAGCTATTACTAAATTAATGTATCTACAAGGTCATTTTGCGGATCAGGCTGAGGTAGCCAAATACGTAGAGCAGCCTATCCGCGGTGAGCTTACACCAAATGATTAAAGATCCCATGCGACACAACACATCGGATCTTTAATCATTTGGTCTATTATTTTAGCCAATACTTTACTTGCTTGACTAATATGGGCAAGGCAGGATAAACCATGCCGTGGTCGTAGCCATCAAGTTCCAATAATTTAATATGATCATTCCCAACAATTTCCAGCATACGTTTTAAGTAGGCATTTTCTTCGTAACGACCGACCATTTCCAAATCTCTACCTCCGGTAATCAAGGTTGTCGGTGGCACTGCATTCCGAACCCAGAAAAGCGGAGCATACGCATCGATAGTCGGTTGGTTAATATCTATTCCCTGTTCTTGTCTGGCTGTAAAATGCGTAATAGCCTGAGGGCTGAAGGGCACGATTCCTAAAAGCTTATCCGCATCGATATCATATTTTTGTAGGTAGCTCTTGTTTAAGGTAATCATCAGACCCAGGTAACCGCCCGCAGAATGCCCAGACAACACAATTTTATCTCGGGAGCCGCCTAAGCTTTCTATCTCTTGAAATACCCAGTTCACCGCCTGCGCAGCATCTTGGATAATATCTTCGACCTTTACCTGCGGAGAGAATCGATAGCCAACGCCGACGACAGCCATTCCTTTTCCTTTTAAATATTCCGGAATTTCTTTCTGCCCTCCGGTTAGCCCACCACCATGAAACCATACGATAGTGGCAAAATCTGTTTCACCCTCCGGTATGTACACATCGAGCAAACACTGTTGGTTTTTGTAGTCATCGGTAGATTTTCCGTAATACGGAATGTTTTGCTTCGCTAAGGAATTGGACTGAGCTAGTAAGTTACTGGATAATAGAAAGAAGATCGCGCTAATAAAAGTAAATGCATGTTTTGTCATACATTAAAATTACAACTATTTTGATTGGATCACAACCAAAGGTGCCCCCAAAAAACAAAATGAATTTCGTATTTTTACGGAAGCTGACAGGCTTATGCTACTTACCCCGTTGACTATTTTACCCTTAAGCAAATGAGTGACGAGATTAACAACACGAACGCGGAAAACCACGATGAACTTCCTGATGCGCAAAATGGGGAGCTCGCGAGCAACACCATTCCGCTATCCGGCCTTTATGAAAACTGGTTTCTGGACTACGCGTCGTATGTAATCCTTGATCGGGCTGTTCCTCATATCAATGATGGTTTCAAGCCGGTGCAACGCCGTATCTTACATTCGCTGAAGGAAATGGACGATGGTAGGTACAATAAAGCCGCCAATGTGATTGGTAACACTATGAAATATCACCCGCACGGTGATGCTTCCATTGGTGATGCGATGGTACAGATCGGCCAAAAAGATCTTTTGATTGACTGTCAGGGAAACTGGGGCGATCCGATCACAGGAGATTCTGCTGCTGCAGCCCGTTATATCGAGGCACGCCTTTCAAAATTTGCCAATGATGTGGTATTTAATGCGGACACGACAGAATGGCAATTGAGTTATGACGGTAGAAATAATGAGCCGATTACCCTTCCCGTAAAATTTCCGTTGCTGCTGGCTCAAGGCGCTGAGGGAATCGCAGTGGGTCTGGCAACTAAGATTATGCCCCACAACTTTGTGGAATTGATCGATGGCGCTATCCAGGCACTACAGGGAGAGCGACCAAATATTTTCCCCGACTTTCCAACGGGTGGCATGGCCGATGTTTCTGCCTATAATGATGGCATGCGTGGTGGCAAGATTCGGGTACGTGCTAAGATTGAAGAACGAGACAAAAAAACATTGGCTATTACCGAGATCCCATTCGGAACGACCACAGGTAACCTTATTGAAAGTGTCGTGGCTGCCAATGATAAAGGTAAGATCAAAATCAAAAAGATAGAAGATAATACCGCAGAGAATGTAGAAATTATCGTTCATCTGGCTCCGGGAATTTCACCCGACATGACCATCGATGCACTATATGCCTTTACCTCCTGCGAGAACGCCATTTCTCCGAATACCTGTGTGATCAAAGATAGCAGGCCCCATTTCATGTCGGTAAATGATATTTTGGTCGAAAATGCGAAACAAACGAAGGCTCTATTAAAAAAGGAATTAGAAATTCGCCTGCACGAACTGCAGGAAAAAATCTTCTTCAGCTCTTTGCTTAAAATTTTCATCCGCGAAGGGATGTACAAGAATACACAATACGAGGAAGCAGGAGATTTCAAGACCGTAGTAATCGTACTTAATGGGTTATTCACACCATTTTTCGATCAATTTTATCGGGAAATCACTACGGAGGATTACAAACGCTTGATCGATAAACCGATGAGCAGTATCACTCGCTTCGATGTTTCAAAAGCAGATGAGCAAATGAAAAGCTTGGAAGATGAGATCAAGGAGGTTAAACGTCATCTTCGGCAGCTTACGGAATACGCAATACGATGGTTTGAATACCTACGCGAAAAATATGGGAAAGGACGTGGCCGTAAGACGGAAATCCGGGTTTTCGATAAGGTAGAAGCGGCACAGGTTGCCCTGGCAAATGCCAAGCTTTATGTAAATCGGGAAGAAGGCTTTATCGGTACAAACATGCGTAAAGATGAGTTTGTATCGGAATGCTCGGACATTGACGACATCATTACCTTCCGAGCCGATGGTAAATACTCTATCAATAAGATTCAAGACAAAATATTTGTTGGAAAAGATATTATCCATGTTGCCGTTTTCAAAAAAGGAGACGATCGCACTACCTACAATGCTATTTATAAAGATGGTACCACAGGTACTAATTACGTGAAGCGCTTCGCCGTCACCGGTGTTACACGCGATAAACCTTACGATATCAGTAAAGGCACTAAAGGTTCCAAAGTACTGTACTTCACCGCGAATGCCAATGGAGAAGCAGAGACGGTAAATATCCAGCTCAAACCGCATTCGCAATTGAGAAAACTCACTTTCGATGTCAATTTTGCAGATATTGCCATCAAAGGACGTGGTTCTCAAGGAAATATCGTGAGCAAGTACCCCGTCAAAAAAATCACTTTTAAAAGTGCTGGCGTATCGACTTTAGCTGGCCGCAAAATTTGGTACGACACGACCTTGCAGCGACTCAATGCGGACGAGCGCGGTACTTATCTAGGAGAATTTGATGGTGCTGACAAGATTTTAGTGGTCACGCCGGATGGCTCGTATGAATTATCGACCTTCGATTTAAACAACCATTTTGATGAGAAAATGATTCGCCTGGAACGTTTCGTCCCCGATCAGGTCTACACCGCTATCCAACAAGATGGTAAGACCGGCACCTACTATGTCAAACGGTTCAAATTCGACGACATTCCTGCGGGCAAAAAGGTAAAGTTTATCAATGAAGAAGCGCGCCTGATCCTACTTACCAATGCGCCAGAACCGGTAGTTAGGCTACATATTCTAAAAGGGAAGTCGCAAACTCCAGAGGCTTTTGAGCAACCGCTGCAGGAGATCATCGATATCAAAGGATTAAAGGCACAGGGAAACCGCTTGTCCTTCCATACGGTGGAGCAGATCAAGTTGCTGACGACAGAAATAGACCTAGCAAATTTGACAACCACAGCGCCCGAAGCGGAAACAATGAAAGAAGCTAATTCAGCAGAAAGCGATGCAAAAGCCACAACCGGCGATGCGCCAAAGAAAGGCGACGGCCCGACGATGGAAATTACGAATCCAGATGATATCAATCTGGATGAAGATGGCCAGGTTTCGCTATTTTAAAAGGCGAAAGTTTGAATTTATGAGTGGCTAGTTAATGAGTTGAACCAGTAATACAATATTCTAATTCCGTTTTTTGTACATTGTTTTTTATCTAGCTGTGGAGGTATTTCAAACTTTTTCTTGATAAAAAATTTTACAAAAATCAAGACGGCATTCCTTACTGCTATCTGTTCTCAGCAATCCTAAACAAAACCACGAAGTGCTCAGCGAAGCTAAACAAACTCGCTTCGCTCAGACACATTTTTGTTCTTAACGGATATACAGTCACCCAGATGGCCGCAGACGGAACACTAGGTCAGATGTATGGCTACTTCTCCACATCGCATAAACTTTTCGTCTTTGCGAACCCGAGGCACGAGCGGTGAAGCAATCTCAAAACGTAAGATCTTGGAAGTTGTACCAAACTTAAGGAAAGATCGCTTTGTCGTACCTCCGCGCGATGACGAAACGGAAAGATAAGTCACTTCGTCTTTGCGAACCCGAGGCACGAAGGGTGAAGCAATCTTAAAACGTAAGATCTTGGAAGTTGTACCAAACTTAAGGAAAGATCGCTTTGTCGTACCTCCGCGCGATGACGAAACGGAAAGATAAGTCACTTCGTCTTTGCGAACCCGAGGCACGAAGGGTGAAGCAATCTTAAAACGTAAGATCTTGGAAGTTGTACCAAACTTAAGGAAAGATCGCTTTGTCGTACCTCCGCGCGATGACGAACCCGAAAGACAAATCAAACTTAGATGACCACTTGCTATTTCACTTGCAGCGATGTAAGCACTTCTGCTACTACAAATGTGCTGCCGCCCACGAAGACCAGATCCTCGGGCTGCCATGCGTTTAACGCTGCTTGGTAAGCTTGTAGTACACTCGGATAATGCTGGCCCGTTAGCCCATATTGGCTGGCTAGTTCCTGCAAAGCTGATGCATGCATAGCACGTGGTAATGCAGGTGCACAAAAATGATAATACGCAGTCTTAGGAAGCAAAGGTAGGATATGACTCAGATCTTTGTCTTTCATCGCTCCGATGACTATATGTAAATTGCGATGCGGCGTACGTTTCAGATTTTGTACGACTTGTCGGATGCCATCTTCATTGTGCCCGGTATCACAGATCACCCATGGTGCTGTTGCGATCGTCTGCCACCTACCCATTAAACCTGTCCGCTGCTGTACTTGTTGAAGCCCCAAGCGAATATGTTCGTCAGAAATGGTCCATCCTTGCAACCTTAATTGATCGATCACACACAGCACTCCTCTCACATTATTCGCTTGATACGATCCCATTAAATCCAGTTGCAGATCCATAGATTGAGATGAATCGATCAAATTGACAGCCTCTAGAGCTTGATAAGGTGATATATCGTCTTTAGTAGGTTGTATATTCCACTGCTCAGAAGCAAAGGTAATCGGCGCGTGCATAACGTTCGCTTGGTTACGAAAAACTGCTTCCGTTTCTATTTGATATTCGGATATGACGATGGGTGTATTCTGCTTAATGATCCCTGCCTTCTCCGCAGCGATAGCTGGGATGGTATCTCCTAGCATATCCATATGGTCTAAGCCAATATTGGTAATCAAGGAAAGGATAGGCGTAATGATATTGGTGCTATCCAGACGTCCACCCAAACCCACCTCAATAATCGCGACATCCACCTTTTGCTGCGCAAAATAATCAAAGGCCATCCCGACGGTAACTTCAAAAAAGGAAGGTTGGATTTCTTCGATGAATGCTTGATGCTGCTGTATAAACCGGAGAACATAGTCCTGACCGACCGGAAGGCCATGCACGCGTATGCGTTCCCGAAAATCTACCAAGTGAGGTGAGGTGTACAAACCCGTCTTAAGCCCAGCAACTTCCAGAATGGACGTAATCATATGAGAAGATGATCCCTTTCCATTCGTACCGGCAACATGAATGGCCTTAAAATGCTGTTGAGGATTGCCTAAGTACTCGCATAGCTGAATGGTGCGATCCAGGCCTTTATTGATGGCAGAAGCACCATCTCTAGTAAACATAGGCAATCGAGCATATAGATACTCGATTGCCTCTGTATAGTTATTCATAAAAATTGTAATGCTAGTATCTATCGAACCTGGAACCGGAAGGTTACCTTACCTACCTGGCTATCTGGCGCATTTGCCAAAGAATTCAATTTGGCTTTTTCTACTGCTTGGATACATTTCTGTACTAATCTATAATCTGCAATGGTAGTTTTGGATCCTTGTCGAGCGCGCACAATTCGTCCACTTTTATCGACGGTAAACTCCACTTCTACAATCCCGACAGACTGCCCATCATCACTGATTGTTGGAGGAACATCCCAACGTCGATTGGACAGCGATAGCATCATATTTCCGAAGCCAGATCCCCCCTCACCGTAGTTACTTGCTAGAGGATCTCCTAATTCAGAGCCTTGGTTACCTGGTGTAGAGCCTGTACCATCACCTCCACCCTGACCATTATTTTTCTTGCCTTTAAACAAAGCATTTGGATTCACAGCGGGTGTTGCATTTTTCTTTTCTACTGTACTTTGTTCGGCATTGGCAGGCTTAGGCTTTTCCGTTTTGGTTACTGCTGGTGCATCTTCGACGTCTTGCGTAGCCACAGACTTCTCTGCCACCTGTTGGGTTGGCGTAGGGATCGGTGTGGTATTAGGATCAATTCTATCAGGACGTACCTGATTCGCATTTTCATCCACCGATGGTTCATCTACACTCATGTAATCGTCTCCCATACCTTCTGGAGAAGTACCGTAATTCACCACAATCCCTCCCATACCATACTCAGGAATCTCTTGACCAAACACGATAAAAAATCCAATCGCCAGAAGACCGGCCATCACCAAACTGGATATGCCCAATGCTTTTGGCATATTGTTCTCGTCCATATGTTGTTGGTGGTAATGCATATTTTCTTATTTCTTTAGGGTCTATAGACCACAGCTTATGCTAATTGTTTAAAACCTAACCGAAAATTGTTAATCATTTTTCGGTTCTGTCGCCAACACGAGTTTCACGCGCAAACGATTCGCCACATCCATCACGGAGATCACATTTTGAATAGGCACTGTACTGTCGGCATACAGCATGATGGTCAACTCCTCACCTGTTGCTAAGTTATTTTGGATATATCCTTCCAGACTTTCCAAAGGCACCGCCTGCTTATCCACATGGTAGATTAGATCACTGGTAATGGAGATAGTCATGGTTTTCTTCGCTACCGACTGCTCGCCCGCACTAGAGCGAGGCAACAATAGCTTTACCACCTGCGGATTGGCTACCGCCGAAGCTAGCAAGAAGAACAGCATCAGGAAGAACATAATATCGTTCAACGCTGCCGTGTGTACTTCTGCACTGGGCTTATTTCTTTTATTTCTTAAATTCATCTGAGATTAAAGCATTTTGAGCAGGACTTATGACCCTGGCTCGTCCAACAGATCGATAAATTCAATGGCATCCGTTTCCATACGAAGGATCACGCGCTCAACCATCATATTTAAAATATGATAACCGATGTATGCCAGGATACCAATCGTTAACCCAGATGCGGATGCAATCATTTTGACATACAAACCTCCGGAAACCGAACCAATGTCAATACCACCGGCAATCTCTACATCGCGGAAGATCTGGATAACGCCAAAGATAGTACCCACGAAACCAAGCATGGGCGCTATACCCGCCACAATACCCAACACGTTAATGTTTTTCTCCAGACGTGCTACTTCGAGCTTTCCTTGGTTTTCAATCGCTCCCTCAATGTCTTTGATCGGGCGTCCTACACGGGTAAGGCCCTTTTGCAACATGCGCGAAAGCGCTGAGTTGCTGGATCTACACACTGCAATAGCGGAGTCTAACTTTCCAGACAAAACATTTGACTTTACTTGTGGCAATAATCCAGCCTCGCGTCTAGAAGCCTTACGAATGGTAAGGTAACGCTCTACGAAGATCACTAGACCGATGAAGAACAACAATACAATGGGCACCATTATCCACCCACCTCTCATCAACAACTGAAGAAGATTAGTATCTTCTTGTACTGGAGCTAAATTCACTGTTTGCTGCATCTGGTTTAGCGAATCAACCGGGTATGCTTGTAAAAGTAATGACATCATGTGTTTAAGATATACTTGTTTTTTTATGTATTCAATTTATTTTTTAATGGACTTGTGCCAGGCATCTGCGACAAAGTTTTTACGTACATAGCGTAATGCTGAATCGGCCTGTTCCTTTGTAACGTAAGAGTCCCATATTACCGTTGCCGGGCTACCATCACCTCTTCCTGGTATAATGCGCACATGCGTTTGTCCATTTCTGTTAAAATCACTGACCATTGCTTGAGCATCTGACAATGGCAGACGTGATCCGATCACGATATACCAATGATGATTTACCGGAATAATAGGTTGATTCGCAGGAACAGCCGGAGGTACGTTATTTGTTTGTCCTACAAGATTTGCAGTATCTGGTCGTTCTCGAAGTACCTCCGATGTATCCACCAACTCGGTGGAAACAGCTGGCACACGATATTCATCATTCGCGTCATACGGCGATTCTATATCATCATCTGTATCACCATCATTCGCTCCAGAATAGAGAGAGGCTGGTCGTGTCACGTACCACAAAGCACCAATGATGGATAAAGCTACTACCGCGGCCAGGATATACCAAATCATATGCGACCGATCATCTTCATATCCGTCAGCATAGGTACTATCGACATCCACTGGAGCACCAGCTTGATATTTATTTTGCACTAATGGAGGAGCTTCTGGAAGCGGGACTTCTTTACGTGGACCTGCAGGTACGTTATCCGCTTCTACCTGTTCTTCCTCGTAGGATGTGGTTGCTTCATTATGCGATTCTGCAAGCTCTTCGTGTGATCTATTTTCTTCCTCTGTACGATATTCCTCGACATCACTTTCTATACTTGCTGTAGCATCCTCATCACCTGGCAAGATTGCCTCATGTTCTTGTACATGAGCTGATTCCGTTTCTACTGGAATGATAACCTCTGGAGTAATTTGCTCGTTATGAGTTTCTTCCGTATCCTTTCCACTATACGCTTCGGCTTCTACCTGTTCTTCTTCGAAAAATTCCTTGGTTTCCACGTGAGATTCCAAGACTTCATCGGCCGTTACCTCTTCTTCCACTGAACTGATATCGTCTTCGATGTCCGATTCAGGTTGTTCATCATCCTGAGACACTATTTCTCCTTCGTATTCTGGTACTAGGGCTTGCTCGTCTTCAATTGCAACTTCTTGCTCTTCAGACGGCATTATGCTTTCCTCAGCAAGATTTACTTCTTCTTCGGCAGTATAATCTTCTAAGTCATCCGGTTTTTCTGCTGATGCTATGTTGGAGATCGGCTCGAAGACAAAACTAGACAAGTCTATTGCACGGAATACAAAGCCATCGCCATACGTTAGCAGATCACCTAGTTGAGGAATATGCGCTTTCCCATGTTCAGAAATGTTAGATACGATTGCAGCTACTTCTCTAGCGACCAATTCTTGCGCGTCGGTACGAGAAATTTCATTTTCCTGACGCAGGTATTCGATGAGATCCAGACCTTGATTGTCGCGATCGTCAAATTCTACATAATCAATTGGGGGCAAGAATACATTGTGTTGCTCATCGAATGATGATGCTTGATGTACTTTTTTAAACACACCTAATCCATCAACGTATACGCTTGGATAATGTTTAAGTACTTGTTGTATCTTCTTGCCTAAGTCCATAGTGATAATGGGATTTGAAATGCAAAGTTAGTCCAAAGAATCAATTAAAACGAAAAGTTCAGTCCACCGATCACGTTAAACCCTAATCTTGGATAATATAAATAACGCTGATACTCATTGTTTAGCATATTATTTGCTTTCACGAAGATCCCTAACTGTTTTGTAGCCTTATATTCTGCGCCTGCACTTAGATCTAGGAACGATGGAATACTCTGCACCGTTGGCGCGGAGGCGTCGACTGGAACACCATCATTGGTGTAAGCAAATGCACGTGCCGAGGTCGCTCCGTGGAATAATGCTTCGGCATCGATGTATAATTTCTCAGAGATATTGAAGCGCGCATTTGCTGTCAGACGAACATTTGGCGTGTGCCAGGTCTCCTGCTGATAAGCCATGGTATAATTATCGATATTCAATCGTCCGCCCAAATTCACTGCTTCCGAGACTCGGATGTTGATCTCGCCTTCTACACCAATATGCTTAACGGATTCGTCGCCATCGCCATCATACACTAAATCAAACTGAAAAGGATTGACCAAATTGTTTACAAACAAAGGCATGCCTTCTAACTGACGATAGAATGCTTTGGCTTTCCAGCCAAATGTAGCTCCCGCATTTCCTTTAATACCACCATACGCATTCATGCGCTCGATCATATTCTGGATTCTAGCGCCCGGTGCCAAAAATTGATTTTGACGGGTAAACTCGCGGTAGGATCCCCGCTCAACACCACCAGTAACACCACCAAAGATGTAAAAGTACTCCGGTACCAATGAGAAGTCAATCTCGGCTTTCGGAAAAATATTAAAGCTGGTCTGATCTCCGAATTCGGAAACCAGGTTAGCACCTAATTGAATCGTGTAATTAGCTCCTTTGAAACTGATATATGGATTGGCAGATGCAACAGAGTTATTCACTCCTGATGCGCCCAGCATGTTGATGGCACCATCTACATTATTCAGATCCACGGCTACATTTGCTCCTACGTTGAATGTGCGTACCCTCTTGTTCAGGTAACCTGATAACGCAAATGAATTCTCGCGCACATCATAACGATCAGAATAGGTATATGCATCGGTCTTTAAGGAGTAACTCAATGCATCTTCGTTAGTAGGATCAAAGTTACTGACTAGCTCACCAGTTAAATACAAATCGTTAAAAACTTGCCCTTCACGAGCCGGGTTTAAGTTGACACCTTCCTGACTCATTGGGATACCGTAAAAATTGGTTCCTAAGCGATTGTATCCAATTTGTCCGTCGATCGTCAGCGCCGGGAAAACCCGTCTTCCAAAAATTCCTGCCTCTTGGCGGCTGAAACGTTGCTCTTCCAAGCTACCTTTTTGATTCAGGTGTTTTACGAAACCTCCGAAACGGATATCTTCATAATCCTCTATCGCAAAGTATGCTTCGCCCATGATGGTTCCTAGATTTCCAACACCTGCTTTTACATAATTGCTATAGGTATCGCGAGAGCGGATGAATGGCGTTTCCATAATTTTCAACTCACTCAACCCTGTATTGATATCCAGTTTCTTATCAGGAATATTGCCGTAGGTTAACCTTGGCATATACTCTCTCTTATTGGCCATATCTGGACTGCGACGAATTTTTACCGCATCGGCTAATAGTGGTCGATAATCCCGAACGATTACAAATGAATCGATCGTGACAGGCTTTTCTGTTTCTTCGCGTTGTTGAGCAGCAGCTTCAAAACTGACACCTGTAAGCATCGCTAAAAACGCTGTTTGCGCTAGTATCTTCTGAAATTTCATCTTCACTACTCTAATCTTATTTAATTTTCTGCAATAACTCCTTCGCCTCTTTCACAACACCATCGGTCTCGTTATCATAGTTGTCGATTACACTCTCTAACGTTGCTTTTGCCTGGAAGTTGTCTCCTTTTCCTCTGTACGCTTCTGCCATGGTAATAAAGCCTTTGGCTACCCAATACTCGAAAGAAGAGAATTTATCTCCGATCTCCATCGCTGTTTGGATCGCTTTATCCCATTGCTTGCTCTGTACTTGTTGTTTTGCGATCAAGTATCGAGCTTCTGCTCCGGTCTCTGTTTTCGATTTCGCCGCTGCCGAACTTAATTCTTTGGTCGCATCAGCGGCCTTATTTGTCGCTTGATAAGCTTTTGCGGCATACAAGTGTGCTCTTGCAATTTCTTCTTCTGATGATTTTTCGTAGCCTTTGATGATGTTTGCGTAGGTCAATGTTTCCGCATAATCATTGATATTGAAGTAACTAATCAGCAAGTTGTTGATCGCCCAGCCGTAGTTTTCTTTATATTCTGACGTTAGCTCCAGTTTTTTCAATACCTGAACAGCCTCGTTATAGGCTTTGTTGCGTAAATGCAATCTGGCCACACTCAACAAGGTACGCTCGGTGTACGTGCTGGTCCAGTCGTTCATGATGATATTGAAATCATGCAATGCTTCGGTGTCTTTCCGCAATTGCGCGTAACTCTCTCCACGAATGAAACGAGCATGCTTTTCATTGATCGGTTTTGGAAACTTATCAAAGTAAGCATTTACCGCTTCCACGGCACCCTGCCAGTTACCACGGTCAAACAGCGTCCGCGCTACAGAGAAGGTGTGTCCATCCTGCTCAGCGGTACTCAAGTCACCAATATTGGTGCTGGTCGCATAACGAATATATCCAGAAGCATCATTCTTATCTAAATAGATATTCTCGATAGATGCCAAGGATTGTTTGGCTTCATCCGTGGTAGGATACTGATTTACCACACGCTGGAAGGTCGCCAAAGCACCATCTCTATTTTCTTGATTGTATTGCACCAATCCGATAGTCACTAATGCACGCGGCACATAGCTGCTACGTGGATATTTCTCCACCATCTTCTGCAAACCCGCAATCGCCTGATCGTATTGACCTAACAAGAAATAAGTATATGGAATTTCAAACGCCACGTCGTCCGCATAGTTGGAGTTCGGGTATTTTTGAACGACTGAGTTTAAGGTTGCGATTTTTGCCTGGCTGTTGCCCTGCAGTCCCTGAATAATACCACGTTGAAATAAGGCATAATCCTGACTTTGGGCACCCGCGCTGATGAGACGATCATAGTAAGACATGGCACGTCCGTAGTTCTTGGTTCCGAAGTAAGAGTCGGCAGCACGTGCTATGGCATCGTTACGTGTATTGGCATCTACGCCATCGCGTGTAGCGCCAGATAAGAAACGTTCAAAGTAGTTTGCTGCTGTGCTATAGTTATCATTGCGGAAAGCGGCATATGCCAAAGCGTAATTCGCGTAATGGTATACATCGGTTTTACGTGCAGCAGGCAGTTGCAAGAACTTGTTGAAGTTTGCCGTCGCCTCTTTGTACTTACGTACTTCATACATCGCCTCTGCTTTCCAATATACGGCTAGTGCATATATTTCTTCGTCGAAACGATTTTCTTCAGAACGCATAAACATAGAAATACCATTTTCGAACGCGCGTTCGTTATAGTACTCCAGTCCGCGGTAGTAAGTTACTTTTTGATAGGCTGCTTTTGCTTCTCTGCTGCTTCGGTTTATACCATCCAAAACATCTACCGCTGCACGGTAGTTTTTAGTACCTAAAAGCACTTCTGCCAGTAACGTCTTTGCTTCTTCGCTCCGTGTGGAAGATGGGTATGTCGTTAAATATTCCTGAACAGCATCCAGCGCTACCTGGTGAAACTCTAATTCGTAAGAGAGTTTCGCATAGTTAAATAGTCCTTCTTCTTTTAATTGTGGATCGAAATCTAATTTCGAGGCGCGAAAGAAGGCGTTACGGGCACTTTGCTTGTTATTGGTTTTAATGAAAGAATCACCTAAAGTAATCATCGCACTTTGATAGTACGCATCTGGGTCATCTAACTTTTCTAATTCGGCAATCGCTTGTTCGTAATTTCCTAATTTGTAGTTGATGTATCCAATCTGGTAGCTATCCTGATTATTCTGTGTACGCCCTTGGTCTCCTGCTTGAAAGCGATCATAATATTGCTTGGACTTAGCTAAATCTCCTTTGATGAAGTAGGTAGCTGCTACGATTCTGAACATATCAGTCTCGCTCTCCTGCTTGGTATTTTGCAGAATCGGCAACGCGTAAGCGAGTACCTCATCGTACCGCTTATCTAGGAAATAAAGCGCAGTGATATAGTACGGATAACTATTCTCGTAGGTTTTAGAACCTTTTAAACGTTCAAATTCGTTGAGTGCTGTTTTGTATTCTGCATCTAAGTAGCTCAAGTACGCATAATAGTAGATAGCCGCTTCCTGATAGGTGGAGTTTTTATCTTTCAGATCGGCAAACACCGGCTTTGAAGATTCGTAATCTTCGGTCATAAAGCGAGCATAGGCCAGCTTAAAACGATATTCCGTATTCTCTGCTCCTGCCAAACTCTTGCTATCGATACGGGTAAACCATTCGATCGCTTTCTCAAACTCTTGTCTTGTATAATAAAACTTACCAATCTGGAAATTTGCGGCTTTGGAATTTGCACTAGAAGGAAAGTCACGGATATACTTAAGGAATAAGCTTTCTGCATTACTTTCTTCCAACTCTAATGCACATACTGCTTGGTAGTAACGGATATTTTCTTTCAACAACGTCAACTCCTGAGTCTCATCCAGCTGCAAGGTAGATTTTGTACGTACACTCTCTGCCCGATCAAACTGCTTTGCCGCGGAACTGTACTTTCCCCGCTCGAACAACTCCAAACCTGACTTGTATGCGCTATTAACATCTTGCCAAGCAGTTTGCTGAGCGACTGCGGATGCCCCCATCAAGCATAAAGCGACGCCAACTTGATATATCTTATTGTACATATTTTAACGAATTCTACTATTTATTGGATAAAGTCTTTCATCACCTTGTGTGCTTGTCCAACGCTGGTTTATACGGCATATTGGCCAACAGGACCTACAACATACGAAAATAGATGTTACCCTTGAAGTTTTCCTCAAAAGTTATTAACATTGGTGCATAAATACCGTTTTTAACGATATTTTAACAGATGGTAGATGGTGTTCTGGCAGCTCCATTTAGAGCTATATGCTATGCTCCTTTTTAACCGCGCTTGCCGGCAAGTAAATAGAGTACCGCCATACGTACGGCAACACCATTCTCTACTTGATCCAGAATGATCGAATGTGCGCTGTCGGCCACGTCGGATGTAATCTCTACACCGCGATTAATAGGTCCGGGATGCATAATTACAATCTCCTTATCAAGGCTATCCAGTATCTGCTTGTTTAACCCATACAACATGGAGTATTCACGTAATGACGGGAAGTAGGCAATATCCTGACGCTCTAACTGGATGCGTAGCATATTGGCTACGTCGCACCAGTTCAATGCTTTCATCAAATCGTGTTCTACCTTCACGCCCAGTGCGCCAATGTATTTGGGTATCAACGTGGTAGGACCACATACCATCACTTCGGCACCTTGCTTTTGTAGGCATAAGATATTAGATAAAGCAACACGAGAATGCAGTACATCACCGATGATAGCGACTTTCTTGCCTGCCATATCTCCCAGACGCTCGCGTATGGAAAAGGAATCCAGCAAAGCTTGTGTAGGGTGTTCATGCGCCCCATCACCCGCATTCACGATTTGCGCATCGATGTGCCGACTCAGGAATACACCTGCACCAGCATAGGGATGGCGCATGACAATCATATCTACTTTCATGGCCAGAATATTATTGACCGTATCGATCAATGTTTCACCCTTACTTACGGAGGACGAGGAAGCCGCAAAATTGATCGTGTCGGCAGAAAGGCGTTTCTCCGCTAGCTCGAAAGACAATCTGGTACGAGTAGAGTTCTCGAAGAATACATTGGCAATGGTAATATCCCGTAGAGATGGGACTTTCTTGATCGGCCGATTCAAGACCTCCTTGAAGTTAGAGGCCGTATCCAGTATTAGTTGAATATCTTGTTCATTAAGATCTTTTATACCTAATAGGTGACGTGTGCTGAGTTGTTCTGTGCTTGACATGTGCTATATATGGATCTGTATTCTCTCTATTTTTCTTCTGTGATAAGGACAATGCTATCTTCTCGATCAGTTTCCTGCCAGCTTACGATTACCTTCTGCGCATCGATGGAGTCTACTTGTATGCCAATGTAGTCTGGCTCGATTGGGAGTTGACGGGAGAACCTGCGATCGACGAGCACCATGAGCTCGATCTTCTTTGGGCGACCAAAAGTCTGGATCGCATCCATCGCGGAGCGTATGGTGCGGCCCGTCCATAGTACATCATCTACAAAAACCACTACTTTATCATCTACCAGAAACTCTATATCGGTACGGCTTGCCTGCAAAGGCGAAGACCCCTTCATTCGGAAATCATCCCGATGAAAGGTGATGTCTAGCGCACCGATCTGCACGTCTTTACCGGAAATTTTCTTTATTTCTTGACGAAGGCGGCTTGCCATATAAGGGCCTCGTGGCTGCACGCCGATGATGACGGTATCACTGAAATCACCGTGATTCTCAATAAGCTGTTGACACAAGCGCTTAAGAGTGATCTCAAACTTAGGTCCGTTTAATAGCAGAGATTGTTTCATATGTATATGCTCATCTTGCATCTGCGTTACGAAATCGCACCTTGACGCTTTTCATTACGACAAAGTAACGGCTCCTTCGCAGATTCGTTTAGGCAAACTTAGCCATTTTTTTGAAAAGACCCTGTGGCCTTATGGTATACAAAAACAGCTTCGGTGAGGAAGCTGCTTTATATAATTTGTATAATACTAATTAATCAACGTTGTCGTGAAGGAATGAGTTGTTTGGTCTGATTTCTGTCTCTCCACTATCAAAGGATAGCGTGAAGCGAGAAACCTGAGACTGCGAAGAGTGTGGCACATCATCCAATGATTTTTGCTTTCTCTTGTACGCTGGCTCATTCTCCATCTCCTGCAAACCATTAGTAGAGCGTAATTTCATGCTCAACTCTTTCAAACGTAAGATACGTTCTTTGGTTTTCATCAACTGATCTTCGAAATTTGCCTCCTCTACTTTCGCATCTTCCAACGCAGATGGTGCGGTCATCGTATTGCTAGGAGCAATGTAGTTGTTGCTCTGTGGCTGGTAGGCTGGTTTTTCAGGTGCGGGTGCTGCTTGCTGCTGCTGATAAGAATCAAATACCGTAGGTACTTTGAATTCGAACATCGATGGAGATGTTTTTAACTCAAAACCGTGATTATCTTGTGGCTCTTGCTCCTCTACTTCTTGCTCGTTAAGATCTAGCGTATGACGAACAACTTGCGCTTCATGATCCGAACCGGTACGCGGATGCTGCTGTGGAGCTGCAGGCTGACTTACCGGTGCAGATGCAAATGATCTATTAGTTGGGTTAGCCGTAAATAGGTCAGCTTGTTGAATAGACTGCTCTAACTCCGGATTAGTTACACCTACGGGTTTAACTACTGGTTCTGTGTAGTGGCTTTTCTCCGTAAACTGGTTTTGAGAAACTGGCTTTATAAATACAGACTTCGCTTCTTCTGGAGTCAAACGATGCGCTATCTTTTCCTTTTCTTTATCCTTTACACGTTCTTCTGTGGTCTGAAAGCCTGTTGCAATGATGGTTACCGACAAGTCGTCTCCCATGTTTTCATCAATACAGTTACCCCAGATTAGATCCGCTGATAACCCTGCTTTTTCCTGAATATAGTCGGTAATGACAGATACCTCATCCATCGTTACTTCTTTAGATCCGGAGGTGATGTTCAACAAGATATAACGAGCACCTTCGATTTCATTATCCTTTAATAACGGAGATGCTAATGCTCCGGTAACGGCCTGCAGTGCGCGCTCGTCGCCACTGGACACGGCATTACCCATAATCGCAACACCACTATCATTCATCACGGTACGCACATCTTTAAAATCGACGTTTACGTAACCAGGTATCGTGATAATCTCTGCAATACCTTTGGCAGCGGTTGTCAGTATATCATCTGCTTTCGCAAATGCAGCGGTCATGGTTAGGTTACCAAATATCTCGCGCAATCTGTCGTTGGAGATGACGAGGTAAGAATCCACGTATTTGCGCAATTCTCCTAAACCTTCTTCTGCTTGTGATTTACGTCGCTTGCCTTCAAAAGTAAATGGTGTAGTGATTATAGCTACGGTCAAAATACCCATCTCTTTGGCCGCTTTGGCCAAAACCGGACTAGCTCCCGTACCTGTACCACCACCCATACCAGCTGTGATAAACAACATTTTGGTATTGGTACCCAACATGCGTTTGATATCTTCGATACTCTCAATCGCGGAGTTTTCCCCCACGTCTGGATCTGCTCCTGCACCCATTCCTTCGGTCAGACTTACGCCCAACTGAACTTTGTTCGGGATTGGACTCAACTCCAATGCTTGTGCATCCGTATTACATATAATAAAATCTACCCCACTAATCCCTTGCTTATACATGTGGTTTACGGCATTACCACCACCGCCACCTACACCAACTACTTTGATGATAGACGACTGCTCTTTTAACATTTCAAATTGTATCGACATATCTAATAACCTATTTTACTTTTAATCAACCTGTTGCAACGACGAATCCGACCCTAAGATCCTACTGTAATATTAACAAATTATCCACAAGAGTTTTCCACAATTGTCAATTTGTGGAAAAAAGGGACGGTTGTTAATAAATTACTTTTTCCCAATGAAGGTATCGTTATCAATATCCTCTCCATCGGTGATCCAGTTACCTAAAATCCGTGTCAACCAACCTTCTCTTCTACCTTGATCGCTAGCGATATCACTGACCTTAATGCTGGTTTTTGCACGTGAACCACCACTTACCTTCGCGATTTTCTCCTGCTCTCTTTTCTCCCCTTCTTCAATTTCTTGTATCCCTTTGATCAGCAAGCCAATACCTGTAGCATATAAGGGGCTCTTCAATTCATCGAATGCTTGCTTGTTCAGCATATCGGTTTTTGCCAAATATTCATTTGGATAACCAATGCGACAATCTATACCAGTTACATATTCTACTAATTGGACTAAGTGTTTCAATTGCGCACCACCACCGGTGATCACAATACCAGCAATTAGTCTGTCTTCGTAGCCAGATGCTTTGATTTCGTAGTGTACGTGCTCAATGATCTCTTCCATACGGGCCTGAATAATATAGGCCAGATTCTTTACCGAGATCTCTTTTGCTTCCCGTCCGCGAATTCCAGGAACACAGATTACCTCGTTTTCTTTATTTTCATCTGCCAGGGCCGATCCATAGCGTACTTTTAATTGCTCTGCCTGGTTGCGCAATACGGAACACCCTTGGCGTATATCTTCTGTTACAATATTACCTCCCAATGGAATTACTGCCGTATGGCGAATGATGCCTTCGTGGAAGATGGCCACATCGGTCGTACCACCACCGATATCTACCAATACAACGCCAGCCGTTTTTTCCTCATCATCTAACACAGCTTCAGATGATGCCAATGGCTCAAGGATCAATTCGGAGACTTCCAAATCAGAATTATCAACACAACGTTTAATATTTTTGATATCTGTAACACGCCCCGATATGATATGGAAGTTAGCTTCTACGCGACGGCCGGCCATCCCGATCGGTTCTTTGATACCCGGCTCGTTATCGATGGTAAACTCCTGCGGAAGCACATGAATAATTTCTTCACCCGGAGGCAATACCAGTTTATACATATCCGAGATCAGGCGTTGCACGTCTTCACGTCCGATTTCATCATCGTCGTTACGCGTCACAATACCACGATGTTGTATGCTTTTGATATGCTGACCGGCGATCCCTACGCTTACGACCTTGATATCGACATTCGACTGCCCTTCAGCGATCGAAACCGCTTCGCGAATGCTGTCAACAGTCTTCTGAATATTAGCCACCACGCCGCGACTAACTCCAGCAGATTCGGCTTTGCCGACGCCCAGTAATTCGACCTTGTTGCTACCACTGCGACGCCCCACCGTAACGCAGATCTTGGTCGTACCGATATCCAACCCAACGACGATTGGATTTTCTTTTTCGAGTTCTGTAAATTTTGGTTTCATATGCTGTGTATTTGCTGTGTTATTCTTCCGTATTAATTATTCATTTTCATTTGTAGGCTGTCTATAAACCAATCTCCATATCGTTCGCAGATAATCTGATCAGCATATTTGACATTCACCTTGCTGTATGCTTCGGTACCTACACGCGGTAAGATTTTCTGATAGAAAATCTCTAATCGACGCAATTTATCGTCCAGATTCTCGGCATCGCCCAAGATCAAATCCTGATCGCCAACACGCGGCACTAACTCAATGTCGCCTGCGTCATTGACGTAAAGCTGTACGACTTGATTGCTCCACAATTCGTTGGTACTAATATGCCGAACGATGGCCACCAAATCTCCTACCACCGAAGATTCTATCGCTTCTAGCGGTTTGCCAAACGATTCCCGAATATTGCCATTCGCAACAATCGTGTGTGGCACGTATTTTAGCGTAGTTGGGATCTTCTTTCCTTCGGTATCTACATAAAACTCCTGTCCTACCCGATTGATCACCCGAAGCAAAATTCCCCGCTGCTGTACAGATACCCGCATCACACCGTTGATATCTACATGGATATCCGCGTTAGATACATAAGGCAATGCTTTCAACGATTCTTCGATCTTATGCAAAGGAATATCCAGCAATTGCCGACCAATAACTGCTCCGTATTGATTTTCGATAATAGCCGTAATATCGGCCTGATCAATGAAGGTTTCTTTCCCTTCTACCATGATCTGCAACGCGGTGCACGATTGTGCGGCATCCTTTTTCGAGACAAGTCCCATCAGCAATATGACGCCCACGAAAGCCGCCAGTCCGAGTGTTATCGATCCGATCAAGCGCCATGGTATATTTTTTAGCCAATTAAGCATTTGTCAATAGTTGTTTTAAAGGTTTCACCAAACGATCAATGTCGCCTGCTCCTACCGTTACGATCAATTCCGGACGTTCCGTCCGTACCTTATCTAGGATCTGCTCTGCGGTTAGGATATGCTTATCATCCAAGGCAATCTGATCGAGCAGCCATTGTGCATTTACCCCTTCAATGGGCTTCTCTCGCGCCGGATAAATTTCCATCAGGTACAAGGTATCGGCGAACCCAAGCACTTCGGCAAACCCTTCGATGAAATCACGCGTACGCGTGAATAAGTGCGGTTGAAAGATCACCGTTAGTTTCTTTTCCGGATACAGCTTGCGCATGGATGTCAGGAAAGCACGAAGCTCCTCTGGATGGTGTGCATAATCATCAATGTACACCGCATCTTTCTCCCTTACAATGTATTCGAAGCGTCTTTTTACTCCTTGAAATGAACCTAAAGCAGCGATGATTTTATCGCCGCTAATACCTAGCAAATTTGCGACCGTAATCGCAGACACGGCATTTTCAATATTATGTAAACCTGGAATTCCAAGTCTGATATCTTTTAAGGTCAGGCTGTCGGAGTGGTAGTCAAAATAAAACTCCCCGTCTTTGATATGGACGTTGTCTGCGTACACGTCTGCACTTTCATTCATCGCATAGGAAATAGCACCAGAGAATGGTAATCCTTGCTTGATAATGGATGTGCCGCCTACGACAATCCGATCCAAAAACAATTGAAACGAATCTACCAAATGCGCCGCATCTCCATAAATATCCAAGTGATCTGCATCCGCAGAAGTCACGATAGCAATATTTGGATGCAAGGTTAAGAAAGAGCGATCAAACTCATCCGCTTCTACCACTACAGTATTATTGTCGCCATATAGTACGTTGCTTTCGTAATTGGTACTGATACCGCCCAAAAACGCAGAACAGTCGTAGCCCGAATCTTTCAATACGTGCGCGATCATCGTAGAGGTAGTGGTCTTGCCGTGTGTACCTGCTACAGCGATAGTGAAGCGACTAGCACTGATAAGACCGAGTACCTCGGAACGCTTGTACAAGGTAAAACCTCGTTCGATCAACGTGTTTTTCAACACTAAATCGGCGGGTACAGCAGGCGTAAAAATAACCATTACCTCATCATTTGGCGTAGCCAAATGATGAGGTAATGTTTGAATATCATCTTGATAAGAGACCGGAATACCTTCCCCTACCAGCGCTTGCGTAAGCTCGGTCTCGGTCTTATCGTAACCCGATACCACACAGCCTAAGTGTTGGAAATAGCGCGCTAAACCGCTCATGCCAATGCCGCCGATACCCAATAAATACACTGTCTTAATTTGGTCGATATTCATGCCCTTATTTTATCATCTTTAAAACCTCTTGTGCAATAATCACATCCGCATCCAATAACGCCATTTTTTGAATGCGCTCGCCTAGCTCATAGGCCGTCGCCTCATCATGAATCAGTTTGATCAATTCGTCGACCAAATGCATCCGCGCACTCAGATCACTTACCATGATGGCGGCCTTGTGCTCTGATAAAGCCAAAGCATTTTTAGTTTGGTGATCATCCGCTACATTGGGCGATGGCACCAAAACAACGGGCTTGCCAATTATTGCTAATTCTGAAATAGTGCCGGCTCCTGCTCGGGCTACTATGAAATCTGCTGCCGCATAGGCATAATCCATGCGCTCCAAAAATGGCAATAGCTTCACCTCATCCGTCAATCTTGCTTCTAATTCTTTCGACAGCTTATCATAATAGTAACTACCACACTGCCAAATGATTTGCACATTTTCGGCTAACAGCCGCTCTAAACCTTCGGTTAGGCAATCATTCAATGTTTTGGCGCCTAAGCTACCTCCGGTAATCAATACCGTTTTTTTCGTCGTATCCAGTCCGAAAGCATGGATTGCTTCCTCTCGCTTACCATCGATCTGCACCGACGAACGACGTACCGGATTTCCGGTAAGCATAATTTTTTCCTGCGGAAAAAATTGTTCCATATTTTGGTAAGCCACACAAATGCGTTGGGCTTTTTTGCTTAATCGCTTATTCGTCAAACCGGCGTAGGAGTTTTGCTCCTGAATCAACGTTGGAATACCGATCATGTTCGCCACGATCAGCAACGGTCCAGAGGCATATCCACCAACACCTACCGCTGCCTGCGCACCAAACTGGCGAAGCACTTGCCGTGCTTTCCACATGCTGGCAATCAGTCGGAATGGTAAGGCCAGATTCTTCCATAGGGATTGTCTGTTGAATCCCTGTATATCCAGACCTACTATTTCATAACCTGCGGCCGGGACGCGCTCCATCTCCATTTTACCATTGGCACCCACAAACAGAATTTCCACGTTGGGCTGCAACTGCCGCAAGGCATTTGCAATAGCAATTGCCGGAAAGATATGTCCTCCCGTGCCTCCACCGCTTATGATCACTTTGTTTGCCATGCTTACTGTATTATATGCTGCCCACTACCACACGACGCGGCTTCACGACATCATTCAATTCTTCTCTTCCTTTTAATTCTTCTACGTTTCGGCTCACGCTTAATATAATGCCTAATGCCACGCTGGTAAATAAGATGGATGTACCTCCCATACTCACTAAAGGCAGCGGCACACCTGTTACCGGGCCTAAACCTACAGCAACTGCCATATTGGCTAATGCCTGAATGGTAAGACTGAATCCTAATCCTGCTGCCAAAAAAGCACCAAAGGCGCGTGGACTCAACGTGACGATCCGAATAATACGATACATCAATGCGAGGTACAAAGTCAGTAAGAAAAATCCGCCCACCGTGCCATATTCTTCGATGATGATCGCAAAGATAAAGTCAGAATATGGGTGAGGTAGTACATTACGTTGCACACTATTACCCCAGCCTTTGCCAAAAAATCCACCAGTTGCAATCGCAATCTTTGAATTGTTCGCCTGAAAGTTTTTGTCTTCTTGGAAAGGCACTGCACCGCTTCCGCCAATCACTTCTTCTGTATGAAAAAATCCTTCGATACGACTCATGTAGGTAGCACGACGTGGGCCTAAAAATGCGACCAGCATTAATAAGATACTACAGCCTATGCACACGATCATAATCTGCTTGAAGGAAATACGACCAATCAGTAATAGCAGCACGCTTACGCCAAACAACATCACGGCGGTCGACATATTGGCTACTGCAATGAGTACAAACACCGCACAAACAGCTCCCATAATCGGCACGAAAGACTTCTTCACATCCTTAATATCTTCTTGCTTGCGGGATAGCATCCGAGCCAGAAAAGTGATCAATGCCAACTTCGCTAAATCGGAAGTTTGGAAGGACTGATTGATTACCGGAATGGTCAACCAACGATTGGCCTGGTTGATAGAATCACCAAATAGCAGTGTGGCCAATAGCAGTGGAATGGTAATGATCATCAACATCTTGGATATACCGGCATAGTAGCGGTAATCCAATTTGTGTGAAAGGTACATCAGCAACAGACCCACAGCGATGATCGCAAAATGCTTAAACAGATAGAGTTCGGTACCCTTACCCTCTTTGTAGGCCAACGTACCTACAGAGCTGTATACCGCCAACAAAGACCAGCCAGACAGGATAATCACGATTATCCAGATCCACTTGTCTCCCTTGAGTTTTGAAAAAATCTGTTCTATTGTCATAACCTTTTATTCTGCGAATTCTTAAAGCGCCATTACGGCATCCTTAAATTGATCACCACGATCTTCATAATTCTTAAACCAGTCAAAGCTCGCACAAGCCGGAGATAGCAATACGGTATCCCCTTTCTTAGCGATATGCGAAGCGATCTCTACGGCATCTCCCATAGAAGCGCTATTTACGATCACTTCTGTATCGGACTCAAACGCTTCGTGGATGCGACCATTGTGTTTACCGATGCAAATGATGGCCTTTACTTTGCTCTTCACCAGATCGCGTAGCATATCGTAGTCATTACCTTTATCTACACCGCCCATGATTAATACGATATCGGGTGAGAAACTTTCCAAGGCATACCACACGGAGTTCACATTGGTCGCTTTGGAATCGTTGATATAGGTAACGCCGCCAATACACGCCACATGCTCCAAGCGATGCGCAATATTGACATAGGATTGCATACTTTCTTTCATCACGCTATTGCGCAATTGCTGCGCTTTAGCGGCTAATCCTGCTGCAGAATTATTGTATACATTATGCTTACCCTGGAGTGATAGTTCTTCAATACTCATCGTAAATGGTTCCCGTTTAGGTATGTTAATAATCAAGTTTCTTTGTTCGTCTATAAATGCTCCCTGTTCTAGGGTGCTGTGTTGTTGTTGTGTAAAGGGCAAAGGCATCGCTAGCGTTTTGTGGCGCTTCAATCCTTTTGCGATCTCCTCGTCGTCTGCGCAGTAGATAAAATAATCTGCAGCTTGCTGATTTTGGATGATGCGGAATTTCGAATCCACATAGGCATCCATATCATAATTGTAGCGATCCAGATGATCCGGCGTAATATTGAGCAGGATAGCGATGTGTGCGCGAAAATGATGCATATCATCCAGCATAAAGCTGGAAAGCTCCAACACATACACCTCTCTTGGCTCGCGTGCTACTTGCAAAGCAAAACTCTGCCCGATATTACCGGCAACACCCACGTTCACTCCTGCATGACGGAAGATCTCGTAAGTCAACATCGTGGTGGTCGATTTACCATTTGATCCCGTAATGCAACATAGCGTAGCGTCTGTATATTGCGCAGCAAATTCAATTTCCGAGATCACCGGAATACTGGTTTTGCGCAGTTGCTGTATCAGCGGTGCTTTCTCTGGGATACCCGGGCTTTTGATCACCAGATCCGCATTCAGAATAGCTGCTTCTGTGTGCTGCCCCTCTTCAAAAGCGATAGCCTCTTGTGTTAAGGTAGCCTTAAAGTGATCGGCGAGGATAGCCATATCTGAAACAAACACGTCAAACCCCTGATCCTTGGCAAGGATAGCGGCACCCACACCACTCTCACCGCCACCTAAGATGACGACACGACCGGATTGCGGATAATAGCTATGTTCAATATTTGGCATCTATCTAACTTTTAAGGTTACGATGGTCAAAATGGCTAATATGATGGATACGATCACGAAGCGTGTCACAATCTTCGACTCATGGTATCCTTTCTTTTGATAATGATGATGCAATGGCGACATCAAAAAGATGCGTCGGCCTTCGCCAAATCTCTTCTTTGTGTACTTGAAGTAAGACACCTGCATAATCACCGAAAGATTCTCGATGAGGAAAACACCGCAAAGCACCGGAATCAATAACTCCTTCCGGATTAGAATGGCAAATGCCGCAATGATACCTCCAATGGTCAAGCTTCCCGTATCACCCATAAATACCTGTGCGGGATAGGCATTGTACCAAAGAAATCCTGTACAGGCACCAATGAAAGCACCTGCAAAAATCACCAGCTCACCACTGTTTGGGATATACATGATATTCAGGTATTCCGAAAAAATTACGTTGCCCGAAACGTAGGCTAGAATCGCCAGCGTAATTCCCATAATGGCGGATGTACCCGTGGCTAATCCATCAATACCGTCGGTAATATTAGCCCCGTTGGATACCGCCGTTACAATAAACACGATCACCAGTAAGATCATACCGAAGGTAATCCAGGTGCCCGAAAGTCCGAGAAAACTCAAGGTTTTAGCATAATCAAACTCATTATTTTTATAAAAGGGAATGTTGGTCTTGGTAGATTTTACATCCTCGACGTATGTTTTCTCTCCGGTAGATGGATTGATCACTACCGCTACAGGCACGGAAGAAGAAGGATTGGTCACTTGCTCACGCACCACAATGCTCGGGTGAAAATACATCGTAACAGCAATAAAGATCCCCAAACCGATCTGTCCGATTACTTTAAAACGACCGGCAAGTCCTTCTTTATTTTTACGAAAGACCTTAATATAATCATCCAGAAAACCGATCGCTCCCATCCATACCGTGGTAATGATCATGATGATGATGTAGATATTATCCAACTTCGCAAAAAGCAACGTAGGAATTAAGATACCAGCAATGATAATCAAACCACCCATCGTCGGCGTGCCTTGTTTTTGCTTTTCTCCGGCTAAACCTAAGTCACGCACCGTTTCACCCACTTGCTTACGATGCAGCAATTGGATAAGCCGACTACCGAATACGGTGGTAATGATCAACGAGACAATCACCGCCATAGCCGTACGGAAAGAGATATACTGAAACAGTCCCGCTCCAGGGATGTGCATATGCTCGTTTAACCAGGTAAATAAATAATATAACATCCCTCTTATTGCTCGTTAAATGCGCTTGCTAATTGTTCTTTATCATCAAAATGATGCTTCACACCATTGATATCCTGATACTTTTCATGTCCTTTGCCTGCCACAACAATAATATCTCCTGGCTGCGCCAAATGACAAGCTGCCCGAATCGCTTCCCGGCGATCTGCAATGCTAAACACCCCTTTACGTCTATCAGATGGAATACCTGCCTCCATCTCCCGGATAATTTGCAAAGGATCTTCGCTGCGCGGATTGTCAGAAGTGAGAATAACCGTGTCACTTTTTAAGGCGGCTACTTTCGCCATAGTTGGTCGTTTCGTTTTGTCGCGATCGCCACCACAACCGATTACTGTAATAATCTGTTGCCCTGCCTGGCGTAAGCCCGCTACCGTATCCAATACATTTTCTACCGCATCGGGCGTATGTGCATAATCCACAATGCCAATTTGGCCTTGCGGAGAGCGCATCGCTTCAAATCTTCCTTCGGCTCCGATAATATTACTGATGGCGGTCAAGACTTTCATCGTTTCCTGTTCCAACAGAATTGCAGCCCCATATACCGCTAATAAGTTATAGGCATTAAAGTGCCCGACTAGTTTTACCCAAACATCTTGACCGTCTAGGTGCAATAGCATACCATCAAAATGGCTTTCTACGATGCGCATTTTAAAATCCGCTAATCCTTTTAAAGCATAGGTTTTCTGATAGGCCACCGTATTTTGAAGCATCACTGCACCGTTGCGATCATCCGTATTACTGAGTGCAAATGCTTCTCGATCCAGGTCGTCAAAAAACTTCTTTTTTGCCTTAATATAATTATCAAAAGTTTCGTGGAAGTCCAGGTGATCGTGTGTGATATTGGTAAAAATACCACCCGCAAAACGCAAACCGGCAATACGTTGCTGAACGACGGCATGCGAACTCACTTCCATGAAACAGTAGTCGCAACCTTCCTCTACCATCTCGCGCAATAATTTATTGAGAGAGATGGGATCCAAGGTGGTATGCGTGGTCGGTATAACGCGGCCAGATATTCGATTTTCTACCGTAGATAGTAGCCCTACCTGATAGCTCAGCCCGATGAATAGATTATACAATAACGTGGCTACTGTTGTCTTTCCATTAGTGCCCGTAATACCCACTAGCTTCAAGTGTTGAGACGGATTACCATAATAGTTTGCCGCCACCAAACCCAGTGCATACGAAGAATCATCAACTAAAACATAGGTGATGTGATCTTGTATTTCTTTCGGCCATTCTTCTACCAATAAAGTGCTTGCACCTAAGTCAATTGCTTTTTGAATGTACAAATGTCCATCAGTATGACTGCCACGAACGGCAATAAATAAGTTGCCATCCACCACCGCGCGGGAATCAAAACACAGGCCGGTCACCTCGATGTCGAGTTGTCCTTTATATTCCTTAACCGGAACAGCATGAAGTAGATCTTTCAATATCATACGATCCTGTGTTTAATTTAATTCTAATAAAACCTTAGAACCTGCCGTTAGCTTCTGTCCGGCCAATAGCGATTGGGACACGACGCGTCCTTTTCCTTTTACCGAAGTTTTGAATCCAGCGTTTTCCATCGCGTAGATGGCATCCATTAATCCCATTCCCAGCACACTCGGCACGACGCCTTCTGTAAACTGGGTTTCGGTGAATGCATTTGTACTACGTTGTGCACTATCTTTTACCGGACGCGTTAACGCCGCCCAATCATTTACCTGCAACCCCATCCAAGCGTACACTTTGGCGGATGCTTCTTTAGAACCAACCAATGTGTGTGGCGTCTTATCCCCTTTACTATTGACTTTCCTCGTTTCGAATTTGGCGTGCAGACTTAAATCATTCGCATAGACCATATCAGCCAATTCTTTGAATACTGGCCCCGCAACCGAACCACCATAATAGCCGTTCCGTGGATTGCGAATTACCACAATCATGCTGTATTTAGGCTTCTCTGCTGGAAAATATCCGGCAAAAGAAGATTGATAACGACGCGCACCATATCCTCTCGATCCATCGGCCATCTGCGCAGTACCGGTCTTTCCGGCGGCGTTATACAACGGGCTACGCAAGCGTTTTCCGGTTCCGTTGGTCATGACGCTGCGCATCATGCCCTGCATTTTGTCGATTGCTTCTTCCGACGCAATTTGTTTGTTGATCACGCGCGCCTCAAAACGCTCTACCGTATTTCCCAGATTGCGAATCTCTTTTACGAATAGCGGAGCGATCATTTTACCATCGTTGGCCACTGCATTATACAGCGTCAATGTCTGCAATGGCGTCAGCTTCATCTCATAACCGTAAGCCATCTGGATAAGCGACAACTTACTCCAGGATCTGCTTTCTGGTGTTTTTACCCATGGATCACCCTCACCCGGAATCTGTAAACCCAATGGTTTATTCAAGCCCCAACTGTGTAGCTTGTTAATGAATTTGCCCGGATTATTGCCGTAATGTGTATGAATCATTTTCGTCACCGCCACATTTGAGGATTCTTCAAAAGCTTCTTGTACACTTACTCGGGATTTCTTCGGCGCATGCGAATCACGAATGGTGTGTGAGGGTACTTTGTAGGTACCATTACCAATATCAATGACGGTGGTCGTATCTACATAACCATCATCCAGCGCTGCCAAATAAGAAGCTAGCTTAAAGGTCGAACCTGGATCCGCTCCTTGTGCTATGGCGTAATTAAATTTCTCACGGTATACACCGTCCGTATCTTTGGTAAAGTTGGCAATAGCACGGATTTCTCCTGTTTCTACTTCCATTAGGATCACACAGCCATTATCTGCGTTGCTCTGAATTAATTGCTTTTCTAAAGCGCGCTGTGCCATGTCCTGCATGTTCACATCAATGGTTGCAATGATATCAGAACCATCTACTGGCGCAATTTCTACTTCCCGACTAACCGGCACCCAAACACCACCAGCGATGCGCTGCATCATTTGCATGCCGCTTTTTCCTTCGATATAATCACCAAAGGCGCCTTCCAACCCCACTCTATATTCCTCATTGCGGTAACCGATGGTACGTGCGGCTAAGTTGGTAAATGGTAAAATGCGTTTGTTTTCCTGCACTGCGATCAAGCCGCCAGAAAAACGGCTGCGTCCTTCTTTAAAGGTTTTTAATAATGGAAATGTCTTTAATTCCTTCAAGTCCTGATGCGATACATTTCTTTTTAATAGCATGTATCGCTGCCCCTTAGCACGGGCTTCTTTCAGTTGCGTCAAATATTGTCTCGCCGATTTATCACCAAAAAATTGTGAAAGACGTGCCGCCAAAGAATCTACTCTAGACTGAAACACGTCGCTATTCTCTTCTGGGATAGCCATGGCGTCAAAGCGTATGGTGTATTCAGGTACCGAAGTCGCCAGCAAACTACCATCATTGGAATAGATATTCCCACGCGCAGCCTCCACCACTCGCTCTTTTATGGTGAGTGAATCGGCAATAGTCTGCCATTTATCACCATCTACATATTGCACATGCAGCAGCTTGCCAAACACCAATAGGGCGCCAAACACCATTAGCCCGAAGGCCAGGTACACACGAATCAAGATGGACTTTCTAATGTTCATGGTGTGTGCGGTTTACGCTGCTTATTTATCTTTTTTTACTAAATCTATTTTTATCGGCGGTTCGGTACGCTCGGTCAATCCCAAGGTATCGGCGCGCTTCGCAATTTCTGTTTGTGTCGTCAACTTCATCAACTCGGCATGAAGCGACTTGTAATCCCAACCCAACTCTTTTACATCTTTGCCCAACCGGTCGATTCTACGTACGGTATTCTCTGCCAGATGCCGGTTAGAGATATATACTAAGCCCAATAAAGCGACAAACGCAATAAAGGGCAGGTTTCTTGTCACTAAATAAGTAGAAAGCGGATTGCTTGAGAATACAGAACGGAGGAAATTTTGGGTCTCTTCGACCTTTTCCTCCAGTTCATCGGACATCTCCTCCTGAACTTCTTCACTTAGCTCGCCATTTTTAATTCTATTTCTGGCCATCTGCTTCACCCTTTTCTACCCGTTGTGCGATGCGCAATTTGGCGCTCCGAGCCCGGTTATTCTGTTGCACTTCTTGATCTGTCGCCACGATTGCCTTCCGGCTAATCACCTGGAAAGGTTTGATCTCATTACCAAAAAAATCCTTCTCCACCTCTCCTTTAAACTTACCCTTGGCTATAAAATTCTTCACCAAACGATCCTCTAAAGAATGATAGGACATCACCACCAACCGACCTTCATTTTTAAGCACGGGCACAGTTTGTTCTAAGAACTCCTGCAATGCTTCTAACTCTTTATTTACTTCAATACGCAAGGCTTGAAAGACCTGCGCATGGTATTTATGCTCTTTACCTCTTGGTACCAATGATTTGATCGTCTCTTTCAATTGCAAAACTGATGTCACCGCTTTCGTAAGACGTGCTGTTGCGATCGTCTTAGCCAAAGACTTGGCGTTCTGAATTTCGCCGTACATACCAAATATGCGGTGCAGCTCTTCTTCTGCATAGGTATTGAGAATCTGCGTCGCATTCAGATCAGACACCTGATCCATACGCATATCCAAATTCGCTTCGTAGCGAATAGAGAACCCCCGTTCGGCATCATCAAACTGATGGGAGGACACGCCAAGATCCGCAAGAATACCATCTACCTGCCGCACACCTTCCAGTCGTAAGCTATTTTTCAAAAACTTGAAATTTTGATGTACCAACCGAAATCTCGGATCATCAATTGCATTTTGAAGCGCATCCGGATCCTGATCAAAGGCAAATAGACGACCCTCCGGCCCAAGATGTTTCAGAATTTCTCTGGAATGTCCGCCACCACCAAAGGTGACATCTACATACACGCCATTAGGCTTTATGTTCAGCGCTGCTATGCATTCCTGCAGCATCACAGGCACATGATATACTAGACTACTCATTTTCCAGGTCTCCTATATCTAATCCACCCATTACTTTTTCACCCAAAGTGGCAAAATCATCTTCACTCATCTCTCCCAATGTCTCTAGGTAAACAGATTTGGACCAAACCTCTATGCGATCAAACTGGCAAGCCAACATCAGCTCACCGCTGATCTCTGCATACTCCATCAGGCTTTTAGGAAGCAATACCCGGTTGGCTGAATCCAGCGTCAACTCGGTAGCACCACTCATAAACTTCCGGATGAAATTCCTGTTCTCCGCTTTAAACTTATTCAAACGCGATAACTGCTTCATCATTTTCGACCATTCCGAACGAGGATATATCACCAAGTTTTTTTCGAAACCACGGTTCACAATAAGCCCCTCTTGCTCAATATTGGGTATTTGTTTTTTGAGCAACGCAGGAACTACCATTCTACCTTTGGCATCCAACTTACATATATATTCTCCTGTTAGTTCGGTCATACAGCTAATCAGCCTATTCGAAATCAAATGTAAAATTATACACTTTCTCCCACTTTACAACACTTTGCCCCACAAAAAAGTTTTCCACAGTTCCAATATTGCTAAAGAAACAGCCAAAACAAGCTTATTACCTCATTATGTTGCCGTTACGAGCTTAATTTTCTTACACTGGAATAACTAAAACGCTGATTGATATAGTGGTAAATAAAAGGCGATCGACGAAGATCGAAGACAAAACAGTTATAAAAGTGGGAGAAGTGATAGCGAGGTGGGAAATCGTGTCACAAGATTCAATCCTTCCTATCGCCTCGGTCAAATTAAGTTTCGTTTTTGTGTCCAAAAACCGATATTTTTGTCATCAGATTCTGAAATAGATAAATTACAATAGGAAATGCACAGAACACATACTTGCGGCGAACTGCGGTTGTCCGATCTGGGAAAGACCGTCACCTTAAGTGGGTGGGTCCAGAAATCACGTGACTTAGGAGGAATGACATTTATTGATGTACGTGATCGATACGGCATCACACAGCTTGCGTTTGACGTAGACGACGATCAAACCTTGCGTGCAAAGGCATTAAATCTTGGCCGGGAGTACGTGATCAAGGTCACGGGTACGGTGATCGAGCGTTCCAGCAAAAACAACAAGATCGCTACCGGAGAAATTGAAATCAAGGTAACGGATCTGGATGTATTAAACGCTTCTGCCCTACCGCCGTTTACCATCGAAGATGAGACAGACGGCGGAGATGATATACGCATGAAATTCCGTTACCTGGACTTACGTCGTAATCCGGTACGCGAAAACCTGATCTTGCGCCACAAGATGTCGCAAGAGATTCGCCGGTATTTGGACGAACAGAATTTCTTGGAAGTAGAAACACCGGTATTGATTAAGTCAACACCAGAAGGTGCGCGTGATTTTGTAGTTCCTTCTCGCATGAATCCGGGAGAATTCTATGCGCTTCCGCAATCACCGCAAACCTTTAAGCAACTGCTGATGGTTTCTGGTTTCGACCGTTATTTTCAAATTGTAAAATGCTTTCGCGATGAGGATTTGCGCGCCGACAGACAGCCCGAGTTTACGCAGATCGACTGCGAAATGGCCTTTGTAGAGCAAGAAGATATCTTAACTATGTTTGAAGGACTGACCAAACATTTGTTCAAAACAGTGAAAGGTGTAGACCTGGGCGAAGTACCCCGCATGACTTATGATGACGCCATGCGTTTGTATGGGTCGGACAAACCAGACACGCGCTTTGGCATGCAGTTCGTAGAACTGAATGATGTGGTAAAAGGTCATGATTTTCCAGTATTCGAGCAGGCGGAGTTGGTTGTTGGCATTAATGCCAAGGATTGTGCAGGTTACACGAGAAAACAACTGGACGCGCTTACGGATTTTGTAAAAAGACCGCAAGTTGGTGCTACAGGAATTGTGTATGCTCGTCATAACGCCGATGGAAGCATTAAATCTTCGGTGGATAAATTCTACGATGCTACTGCATTGGAGGCTTGGTCGCAAGCATTCCAAAGTGAGCCGGGTGATCTTTTATTGATCATGGCTGGCTCGAAAGATAAAGTGCGCAAGCAACTGAATGATTTACGTTTAGAGTTGGCGGGACAATTAGGCCTGCGCGACAAAAACACATTCTCCCCACTATGGGTGATCGATTTCCCATTATTGGAATGGGATGAAGATTCGAAACGCTATCATGCGATGCACCATCCTTTTACGTCTCCAAAACCAGAGGATATCCACTTATTGGAATCCAACCCTGGGGATGTTCGGGCAAATGCCTACGATTTGGTCATTAACGGTGTAGAAGTGGGTGGAGGATCTATCCGTATTCACGATCGCAACCTACAGTCTACTATGTTTAAGCATCTTGGTTTCTCGCCTGAAGAAGCGGAAAAACAATTCGGTTTCTTAATGGAGGCATTTACTTATGGTGCGCCGCCGCATGGTGGACTTGCTTTTGGATTAGATCGACTAGTATCCATCTTTGCTGGTCTAGACAGCATTCGTGACGTGATTGCGTTTCCTAAAAACAACAGCGGTCGCGACGTGATGATTGATGCTCCTTCAGCGATTGCTACGGCACAATTAGAAGAGCTTACATTACAAGTTAAAGCGTAATTTCATATTCCAAAGCGGTACGTTTTTCGAACGATAAACCACTCAGGAATTCTACTTAGTAAAAGTTGGCAAGATGATTGCCAACTTTTACTATAAATAATAAGCCATCAAATTCACTATGCCGAACACGAAGGAAGAGCAATTTAGGAAAGCTTGCGAGGCAAGAGCTTTGGATACGCAGGGCAATGTAATCTTGCAAGCACACTTGGAAAATTACCGCCAGGCCTTCCAAAATTTATCTCCTCGTTTTCAGAATCTTCAGAATGCGAAAAAAAAGGCACATTTAATAAAATGGAAAGCGATTGAAAATATGGATCGCTACCTATTGGATTTTGAAACCAACTTCACTAGAGCGGGTGGAAGGGTGATTTGGGCAAACACGGCTTCAGAAGCTTTAGAAGAGTTGGACAAGCTGTTAGCCAGCTATCAACCTAGTCATATAGCGACCAATCACGCGATGATTCACGAAGAAATTGGTCTTCCGAAATACCTTTCGGAATCTAAATATCGGGCGGATGAGGCTGATTTCGGCCGTTATCTCGCGCAACTGAATGGTGCGCAACCAAGTCATGTAATACAACCGGCGATTGCGTTAAGTGAAGATAAGGCAAAGCAGCTATGGGACGCGAAGCATCCTGAAGCCATACCAACAGAAAGCTCCGAAACGGAAGAAAAACACGAAGATGAAGAAGAATTAGTAACAGAGGGATCTATAGCTCGCATGTTGCGAGGTTTTCGCAAGATCCAGCGGGAGCGCGCAAAATCTACCGATGTGATCCTATCGGGCGCATCGTATTTATTAGCGGATACAGGCAGTGTAGTCATCAGCGAAAATGAAGGGAATAATCGACTTCATGATGCTTTTGCCACCTATCATATTGTATTGGCTGGTATTGATAAGATCCTGCCTTCTATACACGATTTAGATTTATTTTTGCCGCTAGGCTCTTTGCACGATCAGGGACAGAAACTGCAACGACATCAGACTTTGTTAAGCGGACCGCAACGCGGCCGTGAAACGGATGGTCCCAACCAGATGGTATTGATTCTGGTAGACAATGGACGATCTGACTTGTTATCCCTAACGGAGCAACGTCAGGCACTTTATTGGATGGAATGTGGCGCGAGCACCAACGCTTGTGCTATGTATGAAACACTTGGAGGTGAAGCGTATCAAAATACGTATCCCGGTCCGATGGGCGCTGTTTTCACGCCGCACTTACAACCAGCGGAATCCGACCAGTATCTGCAGCATGCGGCCAGTTTCAAAGGAACGGAGCACGCTAGTCCTCTAAACATTGACATTGATCGGCTGCTGTTAAAGAACCGACACGATCGCGTCAGCAACTCGGCAAAGCCCCTCCCTGAATCCAGCAAATGGACATGGTATACCAAGCTGGTAAAAAACAGAAAATATGTGGATCTCATCGGCAAAGGAATAAAAAATATACTCATCAAGTTTCTCTTCAAGAAATCATGGGGAGAACAGCGTGCATTGCCGCGTATACCCGATAAATCCTTCTCCGCGCAATGGCGTTCCAAAGCTAAGGATACTGATTAAAAATTCCTTACCTTTGCCTTCTCTAATAAAAATCGCATGTCACGACAAGTTCCAGAAGACGGCACTCAACTTCCATTAATGGAAGAATTTTATACCATTCAAGGCGAGGGATACCACACGGGTAAGGCCGCTTATTTCATTCGCCTGGGTGGTTGCGATGTGGGTTGTCATTGGTGTGATGTCAAAGAAAGTTGGGATGCGAGCCTCCACCCCCTCACTTCTGTAAATACTATCGTAGAACATGCCAATCAACATCCGGCAAAGACGGTTGTAGTAACGGGCGGCGAACCATTGATCTATAACTTGGATCCGTTAACAAAAAGCTTGCAGGAGCATGGTATCCGTACTTTTATGGAAACTTCTGGTGCTTATCCGCTCAGTGGTCAATGGGACTGGATTTGTTTATCTCCCAAGAAATTCAAAGCTCCCAGAAAAGATGTTCTTGACGCGGCAGGAGAGTTGAAAGTGATTGTATTTAACAAAAGTGACTTTCAATGGGCAGAAGAGCATGCTGCCCAAGTAGGTCCGTCATGCAAATTGTACTTGCAACCCGAATGGTCTAAGGCAGCAGAGATGACGCCCTTGATTATCGACTATGTGATGAACAATCCAAAATGGGAGATTTCGTTGCAAACGCACAAATACCTCAACATTCCTTAGCCACCGCTCGCGCATCCATCACGTTTATGTTACATAGTTGATCCGATTTTTTCCTTATTATTGAGGTTGATTTCTTTTCCTATGAATTTGCTAAAACGTTTTTTTCCTTGCCTTATTTGCGTGACTGCTGTACATGCACAATCTTCCATCGATGAGGTGGAACGGTTACAATCCACTCCATTAGTTTATCAGGTTCAAAAAATTGATGGTGCTATAGCGATTGATGGTCGTGATTCGGAGGTCCAATGGTCTGGAATTCCGTGGTCGACTGCATTCATCGATATCGAAGGAGCAGATAAACCAGCTCCCGCCTACAACACCAAATTCAAGATGATGTATGACGATGCACATCTTTATATTTATGCCAAATTAGAGGAACCGCATGTTTGGGGGAATATTACAAAGTATGATGATATTATCTACCACAACAATGATTTTGAAGTATTTATAAAGCCCGATATTCACCATGATCATTATTATGAACTCGAGGTGAATGCACTAAATACCATATTTGACCTGGCCATGGTAAAACCCTATCGTTATGGCGGCAAAGCATTGATACATTGGGATATGAAAGGATTGAAAAGTGCAGTACATACCGAAGGAACTTTGAATGATTCTAGCGACGAGGATCAATTCTGGAGCATCGAGATGGCAATTCCATTCTCTGCGCTACATAGCTTTGGATCGGGAAACACTCCTTCCCTATCTTCTTATTGGCTATTTAATTTTTCCCGGGTGCAATGGCAACACAGCGTGGTAGCGGATACGTATGAGCGAAAGTCGGAAAACGGCAAAGTACTCCCGGAAGACAATTGGGTGTGGTCGCCTATCGGACTGGTAAACATGCATTATCCGGAAAGATGGGGATATATCCAGTTTGTGGACACCTTGGGTAATGCGGCATTGCCATCCTCCCATGAGATAAAAAAATTAGGGTGGAACATTCATTATTTGCAACAAATACATAACCGCGAAAAGCGCGGCTATGCTTCACAGATAGACCAACTCCCCGGGTATGCACAGTACATAGCGCCTTCGTTGGATCAATTCACGTTAACCTATGATCTAGCCGCCGATCAAGCGGGGTATGCCCTTCGCATTAACGATTTGAAAAATAATGCTATCTTTCGGATAGATCACCTCGGAAATAATACCTACTATGAATAAACGCGATTTCATCAAGACCTCTTTGCTCGGTTTCGCCGGACTGCAATTGCCTTCTATTTCTCTTGCAGAAAGCACGACGCCACTATCTTTCGATTATTGGATGTGGGTACGCCCCAATGCAAAAGACAGTGATGCCATTTTAAAAAAACGGTACACCTCCTACCGGGAAGCCGGAGTACGCGGATTGCTGTTTGAGGACTACAGTGTTCGGCATTTTCAAATGGCAAAGAGCATCGGTCTGGAAACCCATCGCTGGATGTGGACGATGAACCGTGGTGAGCAAGATCTATTAAGCCAACATCCGGAATACTATGCAGTAAGCCGCTCTGGAAAATCCTGCGCAGATCAACCTCCTTATGTCAATTATTACCGCTTCTTATGTCCATCTCACCCAGATGTACCAAAGTATCTGGAAGAAAAGGCTCGGGAGCAATTAGAAAAGGAAGATATTGATGGTTTGCATTTAGATTACATTCGCTATCCAGATGTGGTACTGCCGGTCAATCTATGGCAAAATTACGACATCGATCAATCCACCGAGCTGGCCGATTACGATTTTTGCTACAGCCCATTTACTAAAGCTGCCTATCTTAAGGAAACGGGCATCGACATAGACAAGGTAGCAAGACCGGAGCAAAGCCCCTCGTGGCGCGCCTTTCGTTATGAGCAGATCAATCGCGTCGTCAACCGCATCGCCAAAGTCGCCAAAGAATACCAGAAACCGCTTACGGCTGCCGTGTTCCCGACACCGGATTTGGCGCGCCGCATCGTACGGCAAGATTGGGCAAACTGGGATTTAGATGGGGTATTTCCAATGATCTATCATGGTTTCTATCAGGAGCCAGTGGAATGGGTGGGCCAAGCCGTAAAAGAAGGGGTGCAGACACTGAACAAAAAATTCCCTTTATATGCAGGTCTTTATTTACCAGACTTTAAAGACAGCGAGGAACTCAAAAAGGGAATCGAGCTGGCCAAGAAAAATGGAGCTGCCGGTGTATCCCTCTTTGGAGAGCAGGAATTTGACGCGGAAACGATCCGTCTGCTGCGCTCCCTGAGATAACTTCCTGATGCCCACCCGTTGGGTGGGTATATTCATTTTTAGCCGTAAAGCACAAAAAAAATACTATCTTTGTACCCCGTACAAAAGACAGATTTTCCATTGCTTTTAAGGGATGGATTATCGCTCAAAACCCTTCAATTACTATGAGTAAATACATCTTTGTTACGGGCGGCGTAACTTCGTCATTGGGAAAAGGCATTATTGCAGCTTCTCTGGCAAAACTTCTCCAAGCACGCGGACTCAAAGTTACCATCCAAAAATTTGACCCATACATCAATATCGATCCAGGAACCTTAAATCCTTACGAACATGGCGAATGTTTCGTAACGGAAGACGGTGCAGAGACCGACTTAGATTTGGGCCACTACGAGCGGTTTTTGAATGTACCCACTTCACAGGCTAATAATGTAACAACCGGACGTATTTACCAACATGTAATCCAACAAGAGCGTGCTGGTGCGTACTTAGGAAAAACAGTACAGGTAGTACCACATATCACCGACGAGATTAAGCGCCGGATGCAACTATTAGGTGATTCGGGCGAATACGATATCATCATCACCGAATTAGGTGGTACAGTGGGCGATATTGAGTCGCTTCCATTCATTGAGGCAGTTAGACAGTTGCGTTGGGAATTAGGTAATAATGATTCTTTGGTGATTCATTTGACGTTGATCCCTTACTTGGCGGCAGCAGGTGAATTGAAAACCAAACCGACACAACATTCGGTAAAAACATTACTGGAATATGGTATACAGCCAGACATCCTGGTTTGCCGTACCGAACATAAACTGACACAGGATATCCGTAAAAAATTGGCGTTGTTTTGCAACGTAAATATCAACGCGGTGGTGGAATCTATCGATGCTTCGACCATCTACGATGTACCTTTATTGATGTTGAAGGAGCAGTTGGACAAAACGGTGCTGACCAAATTAAAATTGTCGACCAAAGTAGAACCCAATTTAGAAAACTGGAAGACATTTTTAGGTAAATTAAAAAATCCGACGAATGAAGTCAACATCGGCTTGGTGGGGAAATACATTGAGTTGCCTGATGCATACAAATCCATTGCGGAAGCGTTTATCCATGCAGGCTCTGCCAATGAAACGAAAGTAAAAGTAAAATCCATTGCCGCAGAAAGCATCAATGAGGAGAATGTGGCAGATAAGCTAAAAGGATTAGACGGTATACTTGTAGCACCAGGCTTTGGCGCGCGCGGGTTGGAAGGAAAGCTAGTTGCGATCAAATACGTTCGCGAGCAACGTATTCCTTTCTTCGGTATCTGTTTAGGAATGCAATGCTCGGTCATTGAATTTGCTCGGAATGTGCTGTCATTAAAAGATGCGAACAGTTTTGAGATGGATGAGAGCACCAAACATCCGGTCATCAACTTGATGGAAGAGC
This sequence comes from Sphingobacterium sp. lm-10, assembly GCF_023554555.1. Classification (NCBI taxonomy): domain Bacteria; kingdom Pseudomonadati; phylum Bacteroidota; class Sphingobacteriia; order Sphingobacteriales; family Sphingobacteriaceae; genus Sphingobacterium; species Sphingobacterium sp. lm-10. Next base: position 982,020 of record NZ_JAMJWC010000002.1, on the reverse strand, counting down.
AAAAAACGATCAAAAATATGGGTGGTACCATGCGATTAGGTGCATATGACTGTGATCTACGTAAGGGGACAAAAGCGCATGCGATCTATGGTAAATCCAAGATCACGGAACGCCACCGCCATCGCTATGAATTCAACAACGACTACCTCGCCCAATTCGAGGAAGCTGGGATGATTGCTTCTGGTAAGAATCCAGAAACCGGCTTAGTGGAAATCGTGGAGCTAAAGGATCATCCTTTTTATGTAGCCGGACAATTTCACCCGGAATTAAAATCAACAGTAGCAAATCCTCACCCACTTTTTGTTAGTTTTGTAGCCGCTGCGTTGACACATAAGAAAACAGCGAGCAAATAACCTTTAAAAAGAGAGAAAATAAGTAAAAATGGATAGAAATAATATTATCGGGCTGATCCTGATATTTGCCATCTTCGCAGGTTCTTTTTACCTCATGAAACCTTCAGAGCAGGAGATTAATGCAGAAAAGGCTCGTCAAGATTCTACCGAGCGAGTAAAACAAGGATTAGCTCCAGTGAAGGATTCTTTACAAACTATTGTAGAATCTAACGAAGTAGATTCAGCCAGATTAAATGAACCATTTGGCTCTAGTAGTTTTGGTAGCGAAGAATTGATTAAATTGGAAAATGAGAAAATCATTGCTCATATTTCCAGCAAAGGGGGTCGCATAAAATCTGTTGAACTGAAAGGTCAGCAAAATTTTGATGGCAGTCCGTTGATTTTATTTAGCGGAGATCACAACAGCTTCGGATTGGAATTTAATGTCCCAGGAAAAGCGGTGAATACCAATGAATTGTATTTTAGTTCGCAGGGTGGCAACGACGGTGCACTCACCATGCGCCTCAATTATTCTGACGCGCAATACATCGATTATATTTATACCTTAGAAAGCGACAGCTACAACGTGGGCTTGGCTATCGAAACAAAAGGTATTCATAATACCATTGATGTTAAGTCAAAAAGCATTTTTCTGAATTGGGAAACGATCCTTACGCAAAAGGAAAAGAACATTTCTTCGGAAAGAGACAAATCGTCTATCTACTACCGTGATACAGAAGGTAATATCGATCATTTATCGGAGAGCAAGGATGATGAAGAGACCGTAGAAGAAAAGGTGAACTGGATTGCCTTCAAGCAGCACTATTTCTCCAACATCCTTTCGAGCAAAGAAGGTTTCGACAACGTCGAATTGACGGTTCGCGGTGGTACTAGCGATAGCATTGTGAAGTTTTACAAAGCGAAAACAGAACTAGTCAATAATGGCAGAGATGAACGCTATAATTTAAACTTCTTCTTTGGGCCAAATCAGTATAACACCCTAAAGGCCGAAGGAAATGATTACAACAAGATTATCAATATGGGCTGGGGCCCAATCAGTTGGATCAACCGTTTTATTACGGTTCCAATCTTTGACTTCTTGGATGGATTCGCCTTGTCTTACGGTATCGTGATCCTAATATTGACCGTGTTGCTGAAAGGTGCTATGTTCCCTCTCACCTACAAGTCATACCTGTCGATGGCTAAAATGCGGGTATTGAAACCACAATTGGATGAGATCAAAGCGAAAGTCGGCGAAGATAATCCGATGCTTTTGCAGCAGGAGCAGATGAAGCTATACAAACAGGCTGGCGTTAATCCATTGGGAGGCTGTCTTCCTTTGGTGCTGCAAATGCCGTTTACATTAGCCTTCTTTTTCTTCTTCCCTAACTTATTTGAGTTGCGAGGAGAATCCTTCATGTGGGTAAAAGATTTGTCTACATACGATTCGCCTATCTCTTTTGCACCAATCATCTTCGGTATTGACCACATTTCCTTGATGTGTGTATTGATGACCATCACCACTTTGTTGACCACTTGGTATAACAATACGACATCGGGTGCGGGTGCTGTAGGACAGATGAAATATATTGGCTATATCATGCCATTGATGTTCTTCTTCCTATTAAATAACTTCCCTGCGGGATTGAACTATTATTATTTCTTGGCAGCGGTATTTACCTTCTTAACTCAGGTCATTATTCGTCAATTCATTGATGATGATAAGATCTTGGCAAAAATTGAAGCTTTCAAGAAGAAGCCACAGGCTGAAAAGAAAACATCTACCTTCCAAAAACGTATGGAAGATATGATGCGTCAGCAACAAACTGCGCAGAATCAGAAAAAGAACAAATAATACCACTACTTGGTTACCATAAAAAAGGGCTGAACATATCGATGTTCAGCCCTTTTTTATGACCACTAATGCTTCTTTACTACACAAAGGCGCTGAATCCAGTAATACTTCTTCCTACAATCAACGAGTTAATCTCCTTGGTACCTTCGTAAGAATAGATGGCTTCAGCATCTGCCAGGAAGCGCGCCACATTGTATTCCAACAAAATGCCATTACCTCCCATCACTTCGCGAGCGCGCGATACGATATCGCGTGTGCGAAGCGTACAAAACACCTTGGCTAAGGAAGCATGTTCATCCTTGAGTGTCCCTTCGTCTTGCATTTCGGATAAGCGAAATACCAACGTCTGCATAGCCGTCAGATTGGAGAGCATCTCTACCAAATGATTTTGGATAAGCTGGAAAGAAGCAATTGGCTTTCCAAATTGCTCACGCTTCAATGTATATTCTAATGCGTTCTCATACGCACCGCGCGCACACCCTACGGCCATCCAGGCTACGCCCGCACGTGTCATTTGCAGCACCTTTGCCGTATCTCGGAAGCTGTTTGCATTTTGCAAACGATCCGATTCCGGCACGATACAATCGGTCATGGTAATCAAACCGTTCTGTACGATACGTAATGCCATTTTTCCTTTAATTTTCTCCACAGAAAACCCCGGATTTTCTTTCCGTACTATAAAACCTTTAACCTGACTATCATCTAAATCTCGTGCCCATATGATGGTAATATCAGAGAAAGTAGCATTACCAATCCATTTCTTTTGGCCGTTAAGCACCCATCCGTCCGCCGTTTTTTTACACGTAGTGGTTAATCCACCTGCGGTACCAGATCCTACTTCAGGTTCGGTCAGTCCAAATGCTCCAATCTTCTTCAACTGTTGCATTTGCGGTAGCCACTCTTGCTTTTGCTCCTCGGATCCACATAAATAAATGGAACCCATAGCCAAACCGCTTTGAACGCCCAAGAATGTAGCAATAGAAGGATCAATACGACCAAATTCGCTGGCTATGATACCATCCATCAAGGATGATCCACCCGCACAGCCATAGCCGTCGTATACATAACCACAGATATTTAGCTCTGCGAGCTTAGGAATAATCTCGAAAGGAAAATCATCGTGTAACCAATAATTATTGACAATAGGCTTAATCTCTGCTTCCAAGAAAGCGCGTACTTTCATCTTCAAAGCGTGATCTTCGGCAGATAATTTTTGTTCTACGCCGTAAAAGTCAGCATTGATGGGAGGAGATTCCTTCTTCTTTTTAGAACCCGTGAGCATCTTCATGGCCATCTGCAGCTGCTTTTCATCCATTTTGGATACCGCGCCGATTACCTCGCCTAAGTCTACTTTTTTAGAAAGCTTCTCCAGTTCGTTGAAGTCGATGGACTTCGCGAACTTCATCATATTTTTAATCTTACTAATCATCCGGAAACACTTTTGTACGGTATAACAACAATTCGAAACAGAAATAGTTTTAGCAAGTAAAATGATGATTTTTTGAAATTAAAGCGATATTTAAAATATTTATAACACTCATAATAAAGCCATTACATAAATATTAAAAATAAAATATAATTAGAGGGTTACCTAAATGTGGTGCGGGGTATTAAGGATTAAATAAACAAATTTGTTTTAATTAAATAGAAAACTAGTAAAATGAAAAACTTATTCAAATTCGGATTTTTAGGTCTAGCGTTAACAGTAGGATTCACAGCTTGTAACAACTCTGCTGAGAAAACTGAAGAAACTGCTGACACTACTTTGTTGATCGAAGAGAACGTTGAGTTGGATACTACTGCTGTAGTTACTGACACTACTGTTACTACTGATACTATCGAGAACGTTCAATAATCCGAACTAAAAACGGAAATACTGCAAAGGCCCATTTATGGGCCTTTGTTGTTTTCATAACCTTAAATAGTGTTTGTTGAACTAGGGGCAATTTTGTATTTTTGAGTCCCAAATAAAGTTTATCATGACATTATCTCCATTAACTGCTGTCACTCCTATCGATGGCAGGTATTACCATACTACAAACGAGCTTTCTGCCTACTTTTCCGAATTTGCGTTGATCAAATATCGTGTATTGGTTGAAGTAGAGTATTTTATTGCCCTGAGTACATCAGGCATTCCACAGATGGCACATCTGGATGGCAGCCTGAACAACAAGTTGCGTGAAATATACCAGAACTTCAGTTTGGAAGACGCGCAATGGATTAAAGACACGGAGAAGGTGACTAACCATGACGTAAAAGCCGTGGAATATTTCCTAAAACATCAATTCGAATTGTTAGGCTTGCACGATTCGTTGGAATTCATCCATTTCGGACTTACCTCTCAAGACATCAATAACACGGCGATTCCATACTCGTGGAAAGCGGCCTTGGAAGCAGTTTACCTACCAACCGTACAGGAGTTAGTGAATGAATTGAAAGATCTAGCTTCCCAATGGCGAGACATTCCTATGTTGGCGCGCACGCATGGGCAGCCCGCCTCTCCGACGACGTTGGGTAAAGAAATTTTTGTATTTGTCGAGCGCTTAGAAAAGCAATTGGAATTGCTGGCACAAGTACCGCATGCGGCAAAATTTGGCGGTGCTACTGGCAATTTCAATGCACATACAGTGGCTTATCCAACGCAAGACTGGGTAGCATTTGGAAACCAGTTCGTGCAGGAAAATCTGGGACTAACTCGCTCGCAGACCACTACCCAGATTGAGCACTATGATAATTTTGCAGCGAGTTGCGATGCCCTGAAACGCATCAATAATATATTGATCGATTTGTGTAGAGATGTGTGGTCATACATTTCTATCGATTATTTCAAACAAAAAATCACCGCCGGACAGATCGGCTCATCGGCCATGCCACATAAGGTAAATCCTATTGATTTTGAAAATGCAGAAGGCAACTTGGGCATTGCTAATGCAATTTTCGAGCATTTGGCAGCCAAATTACCGATATCTAGGTTACAGCGCGATCTTACGGATTCTACCGTACTCCGCAATATCGGCGTACCATTTGGGCATACCTTGATTGCTTTCAAATCTACTTTACGCGGATTGCGTAAACTGATCCTGAATCAAGATGCTTTAGCGAAAGATCTGGAAAATAACTGGGCGGTAGTGGCTGAGGCCATTCAAACGATTCTTCGTAGAGAAGGTTATCCGAAGCCATACGAGGCATTAAAAGATCTTACGCGGACAAATACGCATATAACACAAGATACTATTGCCGAATTTGTCACTAATTTGAACATTTCGGAAGACGTAAAACAGGAACTGATCGCTATATCGCCGAGCAATTATATCGGTGTGAAAGTCGCAGGTTTTACGGATTAATGACGTGTGTAAAAGTTGCATCACGTATATTTGTAAAAGTTATACCCATTTGAAATTACCATGGCTACGATAAACGTATATACAGAAACAACACCAAATCCTGCTACCATGAAGTTTTTGGTCAATAAGTTATTGATCAATGGAAGTGTGGATTTCCCGGATCAGGAGAAAGCGCAGGCATCTCCTTTTGCTAGAGAACTTTTTAAGTTCAACTTCGTGAACGGCGTGTTTTTCGCGAGCAATTTTGTCACTGTCACCAAGACAGATGACGCCGATTGGAGCGACATTGAAAGCTTATTGAAAGAGTTTGTAAAAGGTGCCGTAGAGTCAGAGTTGAAGGTACAAGAAGTCGTTGCGGATGAGAACGTATCTTTCGAGGGAACCGAAACGGAGGTCAAAATTCAACAAGTCTTGCACGACTATGTACGCCCTGCGGTGGAGCAAGATGGTGGAGCGATAGCCTATAAATCTTTTGATAACGGCATTGTCACGGTGGAGCTTCGCGGTTCTTGTAGCGGTTGTCCGTCTTCCACAATTACGCTGAAAGCCGGTATCGAAGGTCTATTAAAAAGAATGGTGCCTGATGTAGAAGAAGTGGTGGCAGAAGCCATGTAATATCAAATACCTTATCGACATTGTAATGCGAAACAAAGAAAGGCACGATCCAAATTGGATCGTGCCTTTCTTTGCTGTAGAAGGAATACGGCTAAAAAAACATATTGTAAAATAATATATAGATTTACAGTTGATCGTATAAGAATGAATAAAAAGACCACGGCACTATTACTAACCTTTTTTTGCATACTGACTGCAATATATGCACAAGAACTGCCGGTTTGCTGTAGTGAGAATTTGGTCTCCCGATCCTCCTTTACAGTCAAGCAACACGTGTCGACACCAACAGTATCGGTGGACAAAGATCGTGTTGACATGATCCTGATAGAAGGCGACACATTTTCTATGGGAAATCCCCGTTTTGCTGATGCTGGCGTGATACGCCAAGTAACGCTTTCCTCCTATTGGGTCGATGTATATGCCGTTACCAATGCACAGTTTGCACGTTTTGTGGAAGAGACCAATTATGTTACGGTGGCCGAACGTCCATTATATCCACAAGATTTTCCAGGAGTAGATACCGCATTACTAGTAGTCGGTTCTGCGGTATTTACCACCCCTGATTCGGATACAAACCTTCAAAACTACCTTCAATGGTGGGATTTTGTTCCTGGCGCATCTTGGCGTCATCCTGAAGGCTCGCAAAGCAACATTATTGGTCGGGACAACCACCCAGTAGTACATATCGCCTACGATGACGCGGAAGCTTACGCCAAGTGGGCTGGCAAACGCCTGCCTACAGAAGCCGAGTGGGAATATGCAGCGAAAGGAAATCTAGACTTATCTAGTGAGTTTTATTGGGGAGACGAATTGAAAAAGGATGGCAGTTGGCAAGCCAATATCTTCCAAGGCCAATTTCCTACAAACAACACTCAAGAAGACGGATACATCCAGACCGCACCGGTAGGTTCCTTTCCGGCTAACAGTTTTGGCCTCTATGATATGTCTGGAAATGTTTGGGAATGGTGTTCTGATTATTATTATCCAACCTACGATACCAAAGAATTGATTAACCCGAAGGGTCCCAACTCGTCCTACGATCCACAAGAGCCCCTGGCTGCAAAACGCGTACAACGTGGCGGATCATTTTTGTGCAATGATCAATATTGTGAAGGCTATAAAACTGGGGCAAGAGGTAAGGGCGAAGTAAATAGCACGGCGAATCACATAGGCTTTCGCTGTGTGAGTGACGTAAAATAAACATCCAGACCAATATGGAGAACCGCTAAAAGCAGTGATTAATTGTAGGGTGAAGCACTAATCCATATATTGGGCAAACCAAACGCCTACCTTTTCTTTCACAGGTTTATCCAGCGCCTCATAAACAGGTTGGTATAAGACAAAATCTTCTTTTGAGGTTACCTTGCCATAAAGTACATAAGGCACAATTGGAGACTTCTCATACCTCTGCAAGTAAGCGACTTCCTCGTGTTGCATACGTTCCTTTACACCCTCCATCCATTGCGTTCCCACCTGTGCATTGAGTTGCTTCGATTGCCCATACGCTCCCGACTCATTAGCGGTGTAAAGTTTTTGCCTAATGCTATCTCGCACTACCTTATTGTGTGCATGAAAACGTACACCAATGGCTATAAAATTTTCAAATACACGCGCATTCTCTTGCCTTGCATCAGCACGCAAGGGTAACATTTCTGATTGGGTAAAGAGTTTATATTCCAACTCGTGCTGTTGTAGCTCATTTTCATCAGAAATTTCCACATATTGCTCTCCACTGCTATCTACCCACAGGGCTTTTGATAGATAATATTTCGGCAACTCTTCCATTTGGTACCTTGCTCGCTCTTTCAGCTCACTGGGTCTTAATTGGTATCTATTCCAAATAATTTCGAGCATATAAATCCCTTGTTGAATGGCCGGTATCTCCAAGCGAAAGCTAGATGGAGTAATGGTATCTGAGAACACCTGCTGACCAGACATCAAATTGATTAATCTTACTTCTGCCAGGGAGTCAATTGGCAACTTTCCTTCCACAATTATTTGGTCTCGCTTAGTACAACCGATCAGGCTAAGGGAAACCACGAAAACAAACGCGACAAAAATATTATTAATCATGGGTTAGTATTTGTGTTTTAAAACAAAAGTACAATTATTTGTGTATTCTCCCATCGCGAATAGTTTGCTATAGTGCAATTACACAGCAACTCATTTTAACATTTCATCGGGCGACTAAAACAGAAATTAACTACCTTTAGGCAAATTTGATTAAACCTGATAAATAATGAGTGCAGATATTACTAAGTTAGAACAGATTGCATCCCAAGTAAGGCGCGATATTGTGCGTATGGTTCACTCCTGTCAATCCGGCCATCCGGGTGGGTCTTTAGGTTGTACCGACTATTTCGTTGCTTTATATTTTCATGCCATGAAGCATGATCCTTCATTTAATTTCAATGCTTCGGGAGAGGATTTATTTTTCCTTTCCAATGGGCATATCTCCCCGGTTTTTTACAGTACGCTAGCGCGGGCAGGATATTTTCCGGCTTCGGAATTAGCTACTTTCAGAAAGATCGACTCGCGTTTGCAAGGACATCCCACTACGCATGAGCATCTGCCGGGTATTCGCATTGCATCGGGCTCATTAGGGCAAGGTCTTTCTGTAGCTATTGGCGCAGCCCAAGCAAAAAAGTTAGACAAAGATCCGCAGACGGTATATGTGCTTATGGGTGATGGCGAATTGCAAGAAGGGCAAATCTGGGAAGCTGCTATGTATGCTGCACACAACAAAATGGATAATGTCATTGCGGCGGTGGATTATAACGGAGCACAGATTGATGGCGCTACCAAAGATGTATTGAGTTTAGGAGATCTTCGCGCTAAATGGGAAGCTTTTGGTTGGGATGTCTTAGACATTTTAAAAGGAAACGACATGGCGTCGATCTTAGAAGGATTAGATGATGCGAAATCACGTTCGCGCAAAGGTAAACCAGTCATGATTTTATTGCACACAGGCATGGGCTACGGTGTAGATTTTATGATGGGATCGCACAAATGGCATGGTGTGGCACCTAATGACGAGCAATTAGCCTCGGCATTGGCGCAAAATCCAGAAACCTTAGGGGATTACTAGTCGATTCAGCTTGATATCGATCGGATAACAAAACAAATTCAGAACAGCTAAGAAGACATGAAAAAATACACATATACAGAATCAAAGGATACGCGTTCGGGCTTCGGCGCAGGCTTATTGGAAGCCGGAAAAAAGAACGAAAACGTAGTGGCATTATGTGCCGACCTGATTGGTTCGTTAAAGATGAATGATTTCATCAAAGAATTTCCAGAACGATTCTTTCAAATCGGTATTGCCGAAGCAAATATGATGGGGATTGCTGCCGGAATGACGATTGGTGATAAAATCCCTTTTACAGGCACTTTTGCCAATTTCTCTACTGGCCGGGTTTACGATCAAATTCGTCAATCCATCGCCTATTCAGACAAAAACGTTAAGATCTGTGCTTCTCATGCCGGATTGACCTTAGGAGAAGACGGTGCCACGCATCAGATTCTGGAAGATATTGGCTTAATGAAGATGTTACCTGGCATGACTGTGATCAATACATGTGACTTCAACCAAACAAAAGCAGCTACATTGGCGTTGGTAGACCATGTAGGACCTACATATCTACGCTTCGGACGACCGGTAGTGCCGAACTTCACTCCTGCTGATCAGGATTTTGTGATTGGTAAAGCGGTTATGCTAAACGAAGGTACAGATGTAACGATCGTTGCCACCGGACATTTAGTGTGGGAGGCTATTCAAGCAGGTGAAGAATTGGAGAAATTGGGTATCTCGGCTGAGATCATCAATATCCACACCATCAAACCGCTGGACGAAGAAGCCATATTGGCATCAGTCTCCAAAACGAGATGTGTAGTTACTGCAGAAGAACACAACAGATTGGGTGGTTTGGGTGATAGTGTTGCACAAGTATTGGCACGCCACTTACCTAGCCCACAAGAATACGTAGCAGTAGATGATAGCTTTGGCGAATCAGGAAAACCAGATGAATTGATGGATAAATATGGCCTGAATGCTGCCGCTATTGTTGCCGCTGTGCGCAAAGTGATAACTCGTAAGTAATATATGGAAGACGCTCTAATAATAGCCAAGTTTGCCAACGAGAGTACGAGAGAAGAAGCCTTCAATCTATTACTCAAGAAATACCAACAGAAAATATACTGGCATGTACGCCGTATGGTCATCGATCACGATGATGCCGACGATGTGGTGCAAGATGTGTTTGTGAAGGTATGGCGCAATTTGGAAAAATTTAGAGAAGACTCTCAACTATATACTTGGCTCTATCGTATAGCTACGAACGAATGTATTACCTTTTTAAATAAGAAGAAGCAGAAACAACATGTCTCATTGGACGAAGAAGATTCCTCCTATCTTTCGAGCACATTAACTGCTTCTTCTTACTTTAACGGAGATGCTGCGCAGATGAAACTGCAGCAAGCATTGCTAAAACTACCCGAGAAGCAGCGCTTGGTATTCAACATGAAATATTTTGAAGATCTGAAATACGAAGAAATCTCCGAAATTGTTGGAACAAGCGTAGGAGCACTTAAAGCTTCTTACCATTTAGCAGTGAAGAAAATAGAACTTTTTTTTCGCTCGAACGATTAAACCTTTTCAAGGCGACTCACTCTATAGTCATATCATGAAGGAAAACAACACATATGAAGATAATCTAGAAGGGGGAAGCCTTCCCGATTTCCGTGATGTAAATCCCTTTTTGGTACCTTCCGATTATTTTGAGGAAGCTGCTGCACACCTTAAAAGGCTTTGCCAGCTACCACAGATGACGGACGATGAGTTGCCGTCTGATAACAGCTTGTCACCGACATATTTCGAAGACCTTACCGCACAAATCAAGCTACGTATTTCTTTAGATGAAATTTTATCGGACAATGAAGAAGCTGGTTTTGATGTACCCGCCGATTATTTCGATGAGTCGCAAGAGGAGATCTTCTCTGCGGTGAAGCTTAATACTCTTTTGGCTAAATCTCCGGAAGATGGTTTTACAGTCGAAAACAACTACTTTGATTCACTAAGTACCCGGATTACGCAGCGTATCGCAACCGTATCTGAAAATGAAGAGAAGACGGCTAAACCGGAAAGAGTTATTTCTATCCAGCGTTGGATGAAATATAGTGCAGCAGCCTGTTTGCTATTTGTACTGTCTATTGGAGCGTATTTCGGATTAAATTCGGAGCAGGCCGTAACTCCTGTAGCACAGCAAGCAATGGCCGAACCATCGTTAGATGCGATTTCCGACGATGAGTTGATTGGATACCTGGCGTTGAACAACGACCATGACCATCTTGATTATTTTGTGGAATATATTTACGACAACGACGAAAACGCCGAAGAGAAGGTCTGTTCGAAGTTAGATGAGCAGGATTTGGAAGCGTACATAAACCAGATGTTATAATGATCCGATTGAATCATATTTTATTGACGATGTGTGCCTTTTGTTGCATGATTACTTTTGCGATTGCTCAAAGTGATGATGCTTACGAAAAGATTGAGAACCAAAAAGTAGCTTATGTTACCAAACATCTTAATCTAACACCATCTGAAGCGCAACGGTTTTTCCCCATCTACAATCAATATAGTAGAAGCATGCGCTCGGTAAAATCGGCGAAATCTAATATGCTATCTAACCAGAATGATCGTAGAAATAGTGATCTGATTGAATTTGATTCAAAGGAGGTAGAGGTAAAAAAACAATATCGGGCAAAGTTCGCTGACGTAATCGGAGCAGCCCGAGCCTCGGAATTTTTCATGGTAGAGCAGGAATTTAAAGATATGCTGTACCGAGAATTACAGAGTCGAAAAAATAGATAGAAAGAAGCTTCAAAGCTTCTTTCTTTGTTTTAGGGCATGTACCTTTGCACCTATGATCAGTAACAGAGAACTTTTCTTGCGTAATACCGCACAGACCTCCAACTCACCCCGGCTAGTAGAAATTGCGAGAGCAGAAGGAATCTATCTTTACGGGCCAGATGGTCAGCAGTATATGGATTTGGTCTCTGGATTTAATGTTAGCAACATTGGACATCGGCATCCAAAGGTTATCGAAGCGATCCAGCAGCAGCTGGAAAAATACCTTCATGTTACGGTGTATGGCGAGTTTGTACAAGCCCCGCAGGTATATTTTGCGACCGAATTGCTCGCATGCCTGCCTCCCACTTTTGGCTCGGTATACCTCACTAATTCTGGAGCGGAATCGGTAGAAGGTGCTATGAAACTGGCGAAGAAATATACCGGAAGAAGACAGATCATAGCGGCACGCAAAGCATACCATGGTAGCACACAGGGAGCGCTTAGCTTAATCGGAAACGAAGAATATCACCGGGCTTATGCCCCACTCTTGCCTGAAATTTCTTTTATCGATTTTGGTGCTACACCAGATCTAGACTTAATCACAGAGGAAACTGCCGCCGTTATTATCGAGCCAATACAGGGCGAAGCAGGTGTTCGCGTTCCTTCTGTTGCCTATATGCAAGCGCTACGAGCAAAATGTAGCGATACCGGCGCTCTTCTGATCTTTGATGAAATTCAAACTGGTTTTGGGCGTACCGGAAAGATGTTTGCATTTGAGCATTTTGACGTTGTACCCGATATACTGATGTTGGCCAAAGGAATTGGTGGCGGCATGCCTTTAGGTGCATTTGTTGCACCCAAGCACATGATGGATGTATTTAAAGATAATCCCATGCTTGGCCATATCACTACGTTCGGCGGGCATCCGGTGAGCTGTGCTGCGGCACGCGCCTCACTAGCAGTAATTCAGGAAGAAAAGTTGGTGGAGCAGGTTGTGGAGAAAGCGGCCCGCTTTCGAAAAGCTTTTGATATTCCACAAATCAAAGAGATTCGTGGAATCGGACTGATGATGTGCCTGCAACTGGACACATTTGATCAGGTGTACGCCGTTAGTAATTATTGTGCAACTCGAGGTGTGATGATTGATTGGTATTTGCACTGTGAAACAGCCCTTCGATTAGCACCACCATTAACGATTACAACAGCAGAGATCGATCAGGCATGTGCTGTGATACTGGATGGAATTCGAGAAGTGATCCATTAATTTATAGGCTTATCGCCTATATATTCCCAATCCAGACTGAGCGAAATCGCGAGGTGATCACTTAGGTGTTCGCCGGCGTCGGTAGAGAACAACTCATCTTCGATCGCATAACTTTTTGGGATAAGTTTAACGTCATTCCCGTGGCGATATAAAATCTTATCGATAGATTCCATATCTGTGGTAAGCTCTAGTTTATGCGGGATCATAAAATCAGCATAAGGTTCCGGTATCTTTCCTTCCAAGAAAAAATCCACCCACGGATCCACCACGCCTGTCTGCTTTTTAAAAGAATGGATATTATCTCCCATAAATGCATAGTGTGCATTAAAATCTCCCATAATCAGCAACGCTTTGCCTTCGGAATGCGTATTAATATATTCCGCCAACTGCTCCATATTATTTCTCCGGGCCTGTACCGCTGCTTTACTCGTGTGTGCAGTAGCGTGCATATTATACAAATCAATATAGACATCTTTCGCCAGCTGCACGCGCATGTGGGCAAACCCCTTGGGCGTAAGACAGTCAGAACCATTACAATGCTGCCACGGGATGCGCCGCAGCTCCATGATCGGATATTTAGAAAGCGTATTCAAGCCATCCCCAAAAGGCACTTTCCCCTTGGTGTCGGTACGATAAGGATGTTGATTAAATTGATACAGATCGACGTTGTAGTTAAAATCTTCCTGTACATTAACCAGATCAAACTGATCGACTTTTAGCCCGATGGAACGAATACTTTCTGCCCGCGGTGTTTTCGCACTCGAAATTAGTTCGGGGAGTCCAGCAATGTTGTACGTGAGAAGATTAAGACTTCCAGCATGGGCATCTTTCAACTCATAAGGCATATTGTAAACGAAGGTATTCCGCGCGGTTGCCCGCTTGTAATTAACGAGATACCAAATCATAATAGCAAAAATTAGTAAAATACCCACTAAGAGTCGCCATCGCTCGTACGGAATAAAAACACTAGTCCAGGTCATGACTTGTAGTTGCTGTTCTAGTACCAAAGTGAGAAAACTCATATGACGTTTCTACTAATTTATTGTTATGATTTTACTTAATTAACTACTCCCGAATATACTAACAATCATATGTAATGAATGGTTTATTGATAAAAGTTTAACTCTAAAAAAATATATAATTAATACCCACAACGTAGCTTTATAAATATACTGCTACAACCTATGATAAAAGTCGCGCTATTTGCCGAGATCCTGATCAAAGACTTTGATGGTGCTGCCCGTACTGTTTTTCAACTAATAGATCGTATCGATTCGAAGGAATTTTCGTACCTATTCGTATATGGCAATGGCCCGGAACAGTTTAGGCATTTCGAATCCTTGAAAATACCCTGTCTTCGCCTACCGGTGAATGATGATTATTCTTTTGCGCTACCCGCGTTGACGAAGCAACGCCTATATGCACAATTAGATCAGTTTTCGCCAGATGTAATTCATATTACAACCCCATCGGCACTAGGTTTTTTTGCATTGCGCTATGCGCAAAAAAGGAATATACCGGTTATTAGTATCTACCATACTCATTTCTTAGCCTACATCCCCTATTATTTCAAAAACTTAGCTTTTCTAGTAAAGCCTATCGTCAATTGGATGTCTGGAGCAATGCTTCGCTTCTATAATAACTGCGACAAGATTTATGTTCCTACGCCTAGCATGATACAGGGTTTGGGAAAGATTGGTATCGAGCACAACCGTTTGACACTTTGGCAAAGAGGAATTAATTTAAAACTATTCAATCCGGCACATAGCGCCCGAAACTCATTGCACAAAATCACAAAAAATACCCATAAAAACATCCTATTTGCCAGCAGACTAGTATGGGAGAAAAACTTGGAAACCTTAATTGGACTGGCGAATCTGATTGAAACTTACCATCTCCCGTACAATGTGATTATAGCCGGAGATGGTGCTGCCAAGAAAGAAATGCAGCGACGCATGCCACATGCCTATTTTCTGGGCAAACAAGATCACGAATCGTTGGCTACGCTTTATGCATCTGCGGATGTCTTTGTCTTCCCATCTATATCAGAAACGTATGGCAATGTGGTTACGGAAGCCATGGCTTCTGGACTGCCTTGTGTGATTGGAGACGGTGGGGGCAGTGCCGATCTGGTATCTCACGGTGTCGACGGTTACAAGTGCGATCCCATGCAGCCGGAAGAATACTTACGCTATATTAACCAACTTCTAAATAACGACAAACTATATGATCGAGTACGCTCCAATGCGCTGGCAACGGTGCAACAGTTGGACTGGGATACCTTGGCCCATCGCTATTTCGAAGATGTCACCCTACTTGCTGTAGGTGCCGGCAAGAAGTGGATAGGGAAAGCGAGTTAATGAAAGTTTTCAACTATATAATCGTTCTTTCGGTTTGTGTTTGCATGGCACTATTCCTGCACCAAACAGATTTTAGATCCGTACTTCACACGCTTTACACGGTAGGATATTCCGTATTGATGGTATTCCCAATTACGGCTTTGGCATACTATCTCGGCACATTATCCTGGCAGGTTTATTTAAAGGATAGGCCGAAAAAAGTAAGCACCTTTCGATTATTCTTCATAAGACAAATTGGTGAGACGGTAGGCCTTTTCAATCCAACCAGTGTGGTTGGTGGTGATCTAACGAAAATATACTACTTATTGAGGTTGCAAATCAGCGAGCGATCCGCCGCCAATTCTGTCGTATCCTCCCGCATGACCATGGTATTATCGCAAGTATTACTGTCTACTCTGGCACTCCTATGGTTGCTTTATCATATCGAGGGCACAAACCCTATTGAAAACACAAGACCTGTGATATACCTATTGCTAATCGCGTTAACAACGATACAAATTGCCCTGTTCTACTGGATATATCGTAGCAAAGGCTCATCCTTTTCTTTCCTAAAAGAGACCGCAGCAACCACAAAAATTGGCAGATACAAAAATAAGATCGTACGTACACTATCAGATCTTAAAACAACATTTCGATCCAACAAAAAGGCCTTCTTCCTTTCCTATCTCTTTGCGTTGCTACACTGGATTGTAGGCAGTCTTGAATTCTACCTGATACTATCCCTACTGGGAATCAATATCGCGATGATGCAATCTGTTTTAATGGATATGGGTGTAATCCTGATCAAAAGCGTAGGCGCATTTATTCCAGGACAAATCGGGATAGAGGAGTTGGGAAACAAAGTTGTATTGGCCGCGATAGGTGTACAAAGCGTAACTATGTGGATCAGCATTTCCTTATTACGCAGATTCCGACAGTTGATCTGGGCCGCCGTAGGTTGTATCGCGTATGTATTTTTCACCAAACAAAGCAAACCACCTTATGCACTCAGTAAGTGATGTGTCCATTCTGTTTGTTAGCCACAAGTACCCTCCCAGTACCGGTGGCATGGAAAAGCAGAGCTTTGAGCTGATCACCCGAATGCATCAGTATGCAAAAGTGCATCAGCTGGTACATGATGGTTCAGAATCTATTATTCGATTTTTCAGAAGACTTAACTGTCGTATTATCAATGTTTTACACAGACATCCAGAAATTCGTGTTATCCACTTTAATGATGGCCTGATTGCAAGTCTGGCACTGTATCATCGCGGCTACGATCACCTCAAAAAAGTAGTCACTGTACATGGATTGGATGTCGTTTTTCCTTTTAGCTTTTTTCAGCGAAGGATAATTCCTAGATTCAATCATTTTGATCAGATTATTGCGGTGAGTCAAGCTACGGCACAGGCCATCATTAATCGCGGTGTGCATCAGCATCGGGTACAAGTCGTCTCTAACGGAATTGATCACCATTGGTCGGCAGAAAACAACACGCAAAAAATAACCGCACTGCTAGCAAAACACCATATACCTTCCGGAAAGCGATACCTAGTGCTGCTAGGAAGACCGGTAAAACGCAAAGGTTTTTCCTGGTTTATAAGACATGTTCTCCCGCAGCTAGATCAAAAATACCACGTCTTGGTAATCGGCCCTTTCGCTGCAAAAGCAACCTGGAAAGAACGTGTTTTAAATACATTACCCGCGAAATGGCGGCACCTCATTATGCTCTTTCTGGGGTATCCCTCCGATCAGCAAGCATTAAGGAAGCTGCTGCAAAACCCTAGATATGCCACACGGGCAACACATCTGGGAAAAATACCTTCGTCTGATCTACAAATTGTATTAAGCGAAGCCACCGCGTTTGTTATGCCCAATATATTCGTTGCCGGAGATATGGAAGGATTTGGCCTGGTATGTCTGGAAGCAAGTAGCAGTGGAGCTATCGTATTTGCGGCTAGCATAGAAGGCATCACCGATGCCGTTCAGCACCAAAAAAACGGATTTTTAGTGACTCCAGAGCATGTGCCTTCCTGGCTGCAAAGTTTATCTTTTTTGGATCATAATAGCGATGATATTTATGCGCTTCGCAAACAGTTCCGCGACTATACCTTAGCAAACTTTAGCTGGGATAAAATGGCCGAAGCCTATTTTCAGATCTTCCACTCGCTGCTAGCGCAGGAGCCACAAAAAAACTCCTAATCGTATTAAACGATCAGGAGTTTAAATATTGTTGAAGAATCGGTGATTACTTATTCTTTCCGAAACCTAATATATCGAAAACGATCTTGAATGCTATAACAGATGCAATAATGATAGCAATGTTGGCGATCCAAGAAAACAAAGATTCAAACTGATCTAATGCTACAATAACATCGGGTACAAAACGGATGAATACACCGATCAAACCGATGATGATGGCGAACGTTAGGGTCACATAATATTCTGTACGATTCGCATTATTGTCGGTCGTCTTTGCCGGCCTTTCAAACACTGTATTTTCCATAAAATTGTTGATCTCTTTTAAATACGTCACAAATGTACGAAAGTCTGCATCCGATTGAAAATAAATTTCAAAATAACGTGGTACAGAATCGTATTTTTCTTTTTAAAAATCTAATGGAGATGGATACACAAAACTATAATTCAGCTCTCGCACGATCTGATCTCCAGAAACGACCTTATCATAAGATGCTCCATCTGCAAAGGCCGATGGTAAGCCATAGCCATATTTAGCTGCAGAAGCACGAATCACCGCTTCCTTTTTTGGATGGTGCAGACAAACCACATTGTACACCGGTTGCGAAAGTGGCTGAGTAAAGCCGAGCCATAGCAACTGAACTACATCATCTAAATGGATAAAATTCGCAGACTGCTCTCCCGATTGACAAACTTTGTCCTGAAAATATTTAGCAAAAATACGTTGCTGTCCAAATAAACCTCCGAGTCTATAAACAATGGTATTGGGCAATGGTCCTACTATTTTTTCCGCTAGCAAAAGGATATCACTCATTTGCGCTTCGTCTGAAAAGGACTCATCAAAAGATTGGGACTGCTCCGGATAAATTCCAATAGAACTTAAATAGATATGCTTTTGATAGGCTAAATTCCCTAGTAGCTTAGCCACGTTTTGGAACCTATTTTTAACGAAAAGTATCTCGTTCTTTTTGGAAGCAGGAATACTATTTAAAACATAGTCAAAGTGTTGTTCTTCTAATGCCAGAGCAGCACTTTGATCAAAATTATGCACCAAAGCCTCAACACCTTGATCTCGCAATCGCTGCGCTTTCTCTTCGGATGTGACGGTTACAGTGATCTCCTGCCCACGAGCAACAGCCAATAGCGCAAAGGCTTCGCCAACCCAACCACATCCCAGAATTAAGAAACGAGCCATAACGATGTCTTGAATTAAAACCTAGTTAGCCTTTAATATGCTTTAGCAAAAAGAACGCGGTGACTGGAAGGTTTTCCGGTAAAGATACAGACACCTGCTTCTTCCTGCACATCCAGTGGAATACAACGAATAGTAGCTTTAGTTTCCTCCTTTACGCGTTTCTCGGTCTCTACTGTGCCATCCCAATGGCAGGATACAAATCCACCTTTGGTATCCAGCACTGATTTAAATTCTTCGTAACTATCCACTGGTGTGATGTGTTCGTCACGGAAAGAACGTGCTTTATTATAAATGGCCTCTTGAATTTCATCCAATAACGAGACCACGTGACCGGACAGCCCTTCCTGAGGAACAGTTTCTTTGGTTTGATTATCTCTACGAGCCAACTCTACGGTACCATTTGCCATATCGCGGGCACCAATAGCAATACGTAACGGCACGCCTTTCAACTCCCATTCGGCAAACTTAAAGCCCGGACGTTGCGTATCACGATCATCGTATTTGACAGAGACGTCCAATGCTTTCAACTCGCCAATTAAGTTATCTACGTAGTTATCGATGGCTTGCTTCTCTTCGTCGGTACGAAAGATGGGCACGATGACGATTTGAATCGGAGCTAATTTAGGAGGCAGTACCAAGCCTTGATCATCAGAGTGCGCCATGATGAGCGCGCCCATAAGGCGAGTAGATACTCCCCAAGAGGTTGCCCATACGTGCTCTAATTTACCTTCTTTAGAAGTAAATTTTACGTCAAATGCCTTTGCAAAATTTTGTCCGAGGAAATGAGATGTACCTGCTTGTAGCGCTTTGCCATCCTGCATTAAGGCTTCGATACAATAGGTGTCCAAGGCACCCGCAAAACGTTCATTCTCCGTCTTGCGCCCACGGATCACCGGTACGGCTAAAGTACCTTCCGCAAATTCAGCATACACATCTAACATGCGCTCGGCTTCTTCAATAGCTTCCTTTTCTGTTGCATGCGCCGTATGACCTTCTTGCCACAAAAATTCTGCTGTACGCAAAAATAGTCGTGTTCGCATCTCCCACCGCACTACATTCGCCCACTGGTTGACTAAAATTGGTAGATCTCGATACGACTCTACCCAGCCTTTGTATGTATTCCAGATAATTGTTTCTGATGTAGGTCGCACAATTAGCTCTTCTTCTAATTTGGCATCTTCATCGACAACAATCTTTCCAGTGCCATCGTTTTTAAGTCGGTAATGCGTGACTACTGCACACTCGGTAGCAAATCCTTCTACGTGTGATGCTTCCTTAGAAAAAAAGGATTTTGGAATAAATAATGGAAAGTACGCATTGGAATGGCCCGTCTCTTTAAATCGCTTATCCAAAATTGCTTGCATACGCTCCCAGATTGCATATCCATACGGTTTAATCACCATACAACCCCGAACAGCAGAGTGCTCCGCCAAGTCGGCTTTCACCACCAAATCATTATACCACTGCGAATAATCTTCGCCTCTGCTCGTAATACCCTTGCTCATAAAACCTTTGAATCGAAAAATATGTATAATTTAGTGAGCCGGATTAAACCCCCTCTCTAATTAGGGGTCTAAGTTAATAATTAGGACTGAAATTATCGAAAGATTAACGGGATGAGAAACATGAAACACAATCAAATATACTACGGCATTTTGGCGCTACTATTGGTGCTAATCAGTAGCTCCTGTTCTAGCAGACGTTATAGCGGAAGTGTAGCGTCACGCGACAGAGGAGTTTACCAGAGCCCCGACTATTATTACACAGGTGCAGCAGGAAGTGCTGCTGTGGCACAAGGTGATTATTACGCAGACGACTATGTTGACGATTACGGCGATGGAGATTTGATGGACGAAGCGTATGCGGACAATGGTCAATACGCTGGAGGCTATTACGACGATGAGTTCAGCGACCTAGAATATGCGAATCGCATTAATCGATTCTATTACACCAGCCCAGGCATGATGTATTACGATCCATGGTTTGACCCATGGATGGGTTATGGTGGCTGGGGCATGGGTATGAATGCTGGCTGGGGCATGGGCTTCGGTTGGGGCGGTGGCCTCGGCTGGGGTGGCGGCTGGGGATGGGGATCTCCATGGCGCATGGGCTTCGGTTGGGGCGGTGGCTTCGGTTGGGGTGGCGGCTGGGGATGGGGTCATCCTTGGGGCTTCAACTCTTGGGGACATCCTTATTATGGACAATTTGGCGGCTGGGGCGGCGGATATGGTAATCATTACTATGGATCTCGCAACAATAGAGTAGCCAGTGGTCGTGCATCCGCTAATAGTTTTCGTGGTGCAAGTGGTGCTAGCGGCAGAGCCAGTAGCGGACGAATTGCTCGTGATGGTAGTGGTAGAATATTAAATGGAACAGCGGCGGGTCGGTCACGTGGTGCTACGGTATCCAGTGGTCGTGCAGCATCTGGAAGAGGTACAGCTACATCTTCGCGTGGAGCTGGAACAGTACGTAACCGTGGGACTGTAGGTAACTCATCTGGCCGTGCAGGTTCATCTTCGGTGAGAGGAGCAGCTGGTAACCCGTCTCGTAATGTAGGGACGGTAGGCCGCGGCGCAACGGGTTCGACACGCCAGCCGGCTGGTAGAGCGCAAGGCGGTAACGTAGGTCGTGCACCTAGCGGTCGTACTGGTGGTAATGTAGGGAGAAGCGCTACTCCTAGATCAGCCACTCCGCCTTCTAGATCTACTATAAACCGCGGAACCTCGCAACCGACACGCTCATCTTCTGGAAGCAGTATGAGTAGAGGTAGCTCTGGTGGCGGTGGTGGTGTTAGCCGTGGAGGTGGCGGCGGAAGTCGTGGAGGTTCTTCCGGCAGAAGTCGTTAGACTTATCTAAAAAAGATTAGCACTTAGGCTAGCAACTATAATAAAAGCTCTTCAGATTGATCTGAAGAGCTTTTATTATTTTATCCCTTAGAGATAAATCATTGATCTATGATATGGGCTCATATTAATCCCCCTTAGCTCACAAAGAAATAAGCTCCTTGCTTCTCATCCTATTATACTCGTTATACTCCCTATGCAAAAGGGCTTTCGGAGAATTCTCCGAAAGCCCTTTTGCATATATCTATAGGAATATATCCACCATTTAACAAAGTAGGTTATGACCAAGCTAACCTACGCTCTATTATAATATTATTTGTTACGAGATTGCTGCTGGCGCGATGTATTTACGTACAAATAAGGTATAATTTTCGTGTTTAATTACACAGACCTTTTCACCGAGATCAATAAAGCCATCCATTGCGACAGCTTCATACCAATTGCCCTCTATTTCAATCTTACCGGAAGGACGTAACACGGTTGTTGCTACGCCTACCTGATTTATCAGGTTTAGCTTTGGCACGGAGGAGGTATAGCCACCCTCTGCCAGCTGCTCATCCGCAAGAACCAACCTCCGAAATGCCGGAGAACGCAGCACATTTTTTCCAAAAATAACAATAAGGATGATGGACAATACCATTGCTCCTACGACCACTAAAAACGCATCCATTAATAATCCCGGTTTTGAAAGTTGAAAATCTAAAAAATCGTTTGCGACCATGGAGAAGGCTAATCCACAAAGCATACATATAATACCTAAAATTCCGGCTACGCCGAACCCCGGAATAACAAAGACCTCCAGTGCCATAAGAATGACACCTATTACAAAAATTAGTATCTCCCAATGATCCGCCAAACCTTGTAGGTATAACGGAGCGAAAAACAAACCTCCACAGATAAGTGCTAACACGCCTGCAAAACCAAGTCCTGGTGTTTGTAGCTCCATATATATCCCACCAATAATCCCCATAATCAGGAATCCACTCACTAATGGATTAATGAGGAAGCCGACGATGCGATCTACCATTGTAGTCTGATGCACTGTGATCTCGGGCTTTGAAATACTTAATTTCTCGTAAATCTGTGCAGTCGACTTCACTTCCGCATCAGCTAAACCTGCCTTAACGGACTCAGATGCCGTCAAGGTAAGCAGTTTACCATCTTCTTTGAGGTTGGGCACAGAGATACTTGGGTCTACAAATGCTTCGGCCATCCGGGCATTACGGCCTTTGGCTTCTGCGGTGGCGCGCATGAGTCCACGCATGTAAGATTGATATTTTTCGGGCAATACTTCTCCAGATCCATCCACTACCGTAGCCGCCCCTAAACTCGAACCAGAGTGCATGAAGATATGATCTGCTGCTAGAGAGATCAACGCTCCAGCCGAGGCTGCATTGTTGTTAATGTAGACGATGGTCTTCATATCCGAATTCAATAGAAGAGATCGAATACTATCCGCAAAATTTACTGCACCGCCGAAGGTATTCAGTTCCAGTAGCAAATATTGCGCATCCGATGCTTTTGCCTTGGCATAAGCATTCTTTGTGACATACCATGCCCCCGGACCAATCTCATCCTTCACGCTGAATTCATAAACCCGTTGTGCGTAACTATGCACACTGACGATGGTAAAGAAAATTACCAGCAACGACGTCAATTTTATAAATTTGCTCATACGATTATTCGTTTTTACTGTGCAATGGAGGACATACACATGCTTAAAAATACAATAAAAAAAGTGTTTCAGAAAGACTTTATTGAGAATATCTGGAAGATAGAGGTAAATGGATACCGAGACGAAATTGGTGTGGAAATCCGGGATTCGCAAACCACCCTCCCAACGTATCATATTCTTCGTTTTGAAGATGGGATGGATCTGATGAGATATAGTCCTGAAGAGAAAGATTGGACCATGGAAGGTCTCCAGAAAGATTTTCTGATCCTGAAAAAGGTGGGAGAACAAACTCCTACCAAGGAGGGTATTCAAGTTGTAAACATACGTACTGAAACGCCCGTATTTACCAGCTATGAATATACGTTACTCGATGTCTGTGAAGATTACCTACATGTTCGGCATCGTAGTTTTACCAGCGGTGGGGAGCAGCTTATTGCGCTCACGACCGGCGAGGTATTTCCTGTTAGTGATGTCGTTTTGCAACGATATCCTAAAAATAGGGTATCGTTCCCCCTAGCTTACGATAAGCATCGCCCAGCATTTTTACCCGACCATCCTGTGTGCCAAGACCTGTGGATAAGCAAGCTTTCAGAGGCGTACCTCTGGTGTTATCACACACAACAAAACAACGGATATGATTTACATATTGCCGTAAGTGACTTGGAGCAGGTACACGATCAGGTTGTTGTGCAGTCTGCGATTCCCAAGATGTTTCCTCAACCTTACTTTCAGGTGGGCAACCATTTATTCTTTATGGCAGATAATAAACATGAAATTGTTTCGTATTTAGTATAATTGCAAAATATGATGGCATCGATAATTAAGCGGAAATCTAGTAGCCTTTTACTGCTGTGTTTAGGATTACTTATTTGTTCGACTGCAGTGCAGGCGCAAACGGCAACAGGACAAAAAACAGAAACGGTGGATGGTAAGACCTATATCATTCACGAAGTAAAGGCAAAAGAAACTTATTATGCATTGAGCCGGACATATAGTATCCCGGTCAACGATATAATGGCTGCCAATAATAAAAAAAATCTCCGTGTTGGCGATACAGTACGTATCCCAAGCAATATTAAGGAAGATCGGCAGCCGCTCGCAGCAACCGCCATACCCGCTAGCGCCGCCGTCTCACCGGATGATATCCTAACGGATTATAAGGTTGGATCCAATGAAACTTTATACGCTATCGCGAAACGTTTTCAAACAAACGTAGATGATATTAAACGTCTAAATAACTTAAAATCAGACAACCTAAGAGAAGGCCAACTACTACGCATACCCGATGGCAACCTCCCTCCCGAGCCCGTAGTTGCTACGGCACCTCCCCTAGTCGTTGAAAGGATCGATGATGTACCGGTGCGTAATATCCAAGCTGGAAGATATGGTGTACGCGAGTCCTCCGAAAAGGGAATTGCTGTATGGATGGAAAATCTGGAGACAAAAAACAACAGTAACTTGGCATTGCATAAGACCGCTCCTATCGGCACTATTTTGAAGATTACCAACCCAATATCCAAGAGTGTTACATACGCAAAGGTAGTCGGTAAGTTTTCTGAAAACACGGAGACACAAGATGCTATCGTCGTTTTATCAAAGTCGGCAGCAGCCTACATAGGAGCGGTAGACAAGCGTTTTCTAATCGAAATTACTTACGGAATCCCTACAGAATAATCTTATGGTAAAACCTTATGTTATTGGCATAGCTGGAAGTAGTGGCTCTGGAAAGACATTTTTCTTAAACAGCTTCCTCAACCATTTTGCTAAACACGATGTAACGCTGATTTCTCAAGACGACTACTACATTCCTGCCAATACCAAAACACAGGAAGAGAACCGTCTTTATAATTTCGATCTACCTACTTCAATCGACCGTCAGTCATTTTACGACGATATAAACGCACTTTTTGAAGGAAAAAGCATCCTCAAAGAAGAATACACGTTTAATAATCCAAACATCAAACCGAAAATGCTGACCATTAATCCCGCGCCGATCTTGGTGGTTGAAGGTTTATTTATTTTCCATTATCAAGAAGTGAATAATTTGTTGGATTATCGAATTTTTATCGATGCCAGTGAGCAGATTGCATTGAAGCGTAGGCTGAAAAGGGACTTAGAAGAAAGAGGTTATGATCACGATGACGTTATGTACAAATGGGTTAACCACGTGATTCCCTCTTTCGACACCTACCTCGCACCGCACAAAGAAGAATGCGACTTGGTAATACACAACAACACAGATAATCCTCAGATCATACATAATTACACTAGAGATATAGTCAATGAATTGAAAGTCAAGCTTGAGGGATTATAATCTGCATATTATATAGTAACTTTGTATTATGTATAGCGAGGATAGCTTAATTTCATTACCGGTATTGAACAGCCCAGATATGTTTGACACGTACGCTAAAGGTATTAATCCATTTGGACCCAATAGTCCATATGACTTCAAAAAGTGTTGCAAAAAGTACAAAAAAGGCAAACGTTGTAAAAAATGCCCTGATCGGTAAAAAAAATTTTACGCTTTAGGTAACCTAGAAAGCGTTACTTTTGCAGCATGAGGGTTACACCAAATAGGCTAAAATGGGTGCTTCGCTTCTATCCACCATTCTTTTTTCAGCGGATATGGGTAAAAAGCATTCGTGAGGGTTACTCTGGAGCTGATGTGGTCGTTCACAAAAGTTTGCTTAACATGAATGGCAATGGGGCCATCTTCGGAGGCACCATCTTTTCGTCCATTGATCCTATTTACCCTGTGCTAATCGGTGCTTTTGTCAAAAGCAAAGGCCTGAACAAAACAATATCCTGGCTAAAATCTGCCCACATCGAATATAAAAAACCTGGATACCGCAGCCTGCATTTTTCCGTAACTCTTGACCCAGCGCAAATGCAGGAAGCTCTCGATACCTTACTCGTACATGGCAAAGTCGTCAAAACCTTCTCTACCGATATCTTCGATGTGGATGGCCTTCACTGCGCTACCGTACGTAATGAGATTTATATACGTAACTTGCAATTTGATTTCAACTCGAACAGTACAACAACAAATACATAAACAAAGTGTTATGAACAGAACCTTCTCATTTGTAGCATCCCTTGGTGTTGCAACAGTATTAATGACAGCCTGCCAGAACAGCGAAAACAAACAATCAGACAACAATACTAACCCAGAATCCTTGTCTGCAAAAGCAATTGAAGTGCATGACGAGATCATGCCGCAGATTAGCAAATTTGATAAGACATCGGTAAAGATTGATTCTATTCTCAATGGTCTTTCTACTTTAAAAGCAGAAGATCCGGCATTGGATACCGCTGCTATCCGTACAGAATTGACGGCGTTGAAGCAGGACATTGAATCGGCTACAGATGGCATGATGGACTGGATGCGTAACTACTCTTTAAAAAACAACGATATCGCCTATCAGGAAAGCGAATTGGAACGCATCACATTGATGCGCGCTCAATTTGATAAAGTAAACAAGGAAATTGAGTCTAAAATGAAAACTTACGCAAAATAATATGACAAACCGAATCAAAGCATCGTGCAGTTTGGTCGCTTTGTTAGTTATTAGCTTTGCTTCCTGTAATCATGCTACTCAGACTCTTCCGATCTATGGACAACGTGAGCCTGTGGAACGTAAGGTAGATGGTAAAACCGTCGTCGACACGATCTACCATACCATTCCGGCATTTTCCTTCGTAAATCAGGATAGCACTGTGCTCACTGACGCGTTCTTTCATGATAAGGTATATGTAGCCAATTTCTTTTTCACCCATTGTCCTAGTATCTGCCCCACCATGCAGAGAAACATGCTGAAAGTGTATGAAGATTATAAAGGCGACAATAGGATTGCTTTTCTTTCCCACAGTATTGATTTCAAGTACGACCAGCCTCATGTGCTAAAAGCCTATGCAAAAAAGTTGGGCGTAGATAACGATCAGTGGCAGTTTGTCAATGGTAGCAAAGCAGAAGTCTATGGCATGGCCGACCAGTATTTGGTCTATACAGTAGAAGATGCCAATGCTCCTGGAGGATACGATCATCAGGGATACTTGGTATTGATCGACAAACAGCGTCGGATTCGCGGCGCGTATGATGGCACAGACGACGAGCAGGTCAAAAAATTACAGGTAGATATTGAAATTCTCCTGAAAGAAGAAGATTCCGATTCCTAATGCGTAACACCACGGTGCTTACGCTCATAGCTGGACTAATTTTACTCTTGCACACAGTATATAGTTGCCAGTCTAGTTACGACATAAAAACAATGCAATATGTCACCAATGGTGAAAAAGTATACCGAACGCATTGCCAAAATTGTCATGGTGCACAAGGTGAAGGACTAGGCAAACTTTACCCTCCATTAACGGATCCGAATTATTTACACGACAACCGCGCATCACTGCCACGGATTATTCGCTTTGGACTAAAGGATAGTATTACCGTTTCCGGCCATACATATTCCGAAAATATGCCAGCCATACCTGAGTTAACTGAGGTTGATATTGCTTACGTGCTATCGTACGTTACTGTGCGATTTGGCAACGCAAAATCCAAATATGAGGTAGAGGAAGTACAAAAATCCCTCAAGCCAGCTACCGAAAAAAAATAATTATCCAAATATCGGATAGCTTACATAGTTAGCAGCGTCGTAACGTAACCTCTTTTTTACCATAATGCATTGCTTGCTATCCACTATAACGAGATTTTGACAATCAACTCATAGTTAAAAGCACTACATTTGACTCCATCGAATGAACGTTCAATATATAGATAAAAGAGAGGCAATTTTTCAGAGTACTTTAGAACTTGTACAAGACAATGGGTTCCACGGAACTCCTATGAGTCAGGTTGCGCGTCTTGCCAATGTTTCCGTAGGCACCATTTATCATTACTTCGAATCCAAAGAAGATTTGATCATGGAGTTGTACTCGTATTGTAAGACAAAATTGATGGCCTACCTTTTCGAAGGATTGGCTCATGATAATCATAGTTATGAGCACGAGTTCAAAATAATATGGAAACGGTTTGTGCAATTTTATACACTCTATCCCTCTTATTTTCGGTTTATGAATCAATTTTATTCTTCCCCGTTTCACGAAATGGAACGGCGCATGAGAGAAATTAATCAGACTGATGAGGACGCGAAAACCATCCAAGGGTTTCTAAAACTTGGAAGCACAAACAACAAATTAAGAAACATCAGTATACAACTATTATGTTCGGCTTTTACCGGCGTTGCCGTATCTTTTGTAAAATCGATAATCTTCGGAAAGGTTTCTATGGACCCACAACAGATAGACGAAATGGTAGATATAGTATGGACATCAATAAAAGCGTAAGACGTATGAGCTGTCACTTAAAATATTTTATTTTTACGATATGCCTTGGCATTTCTTCACTTCAGCTGTATGGGCAAGATGCAGCGTCCGAATTATCCACTACACCTACTTTGCAGGAGCTTCTGGATTATGCGCTAGTTAATCGGATTACCATACGAAACGCCTATATTGGAGAAGAAATTGGCGAAAAAGAAATCAAATCCGCATTATCAGGATACTTCCCACAACTAATGGCCTCGGGAGCAGTAAGTCACTTCATACAGATACCCACCACTATTATCGGAGGCAATCTGATTGAAATGGGACAACGTAACACCAGCAACCTATTAGCACAAGCCAGTCAGGCGATATTAAACCCGGAGTTGATGCGTGCATCCAGGGCAGCAAGATTGATCCGCGAGCGCACCAAACAGACCGTGGAGGATGAAAAAATAAATGCTGTAGTGGATGTTAGCAAAGCCTACTATGACATCCTGACTACAGAAGAGCAAATTAAGATTATACAGGAAAACATCCTGCGAATACAACAGCAATTTACTGATGCAAACGTACGCTATGAAGTAGGGTTAGTAGATAAAACAGACTATAAACGGGCTCAGATATCCCTAAATAATGCACAGGCTGACCTTAAGAAAACACATGAGTTCAGAAAGTTCAAATACGACTTCCTGAAGCAGCTCTTAGCACTACCACTTTCTTACCCAATGGATCTTTCCTTTAATAAAGAGAACCTAGAGGCACAAGTGATGCTGGATACCACTGAAGTATTGATCGAAGAACGTCGCATTGAGTATCGCCAATTGCAGAATATGAAAAGAGAACAGGAATTGACGACACAGTTTCAAAAATGGCAGTTCTTACCCACAGTTAGCGCTGCGGCCAGCTATCAACTCAATTACTTCAACACTGAATTCAATCAGCTTTATAATCGCGCTTTTCCTGCCTCCTCCGTAGGTCTCACTTTTAGTGTTCCTATTTTTCAAGGCTTTAGGCGACAGCACGACATTCGCAGGTCTCAACTACAGGAAATGCAGCTAGACTGGGACATGGTGGATCTAAAGAACAGAATTGGCGCAGAATACTCGGAGGCGATCACCAATTATCGGGC
The DNA here is from genome assembly GCF_023554555.1 of Sphingobacterium sp. lm-10. Classification (NCBI taxonomy): domain Bacteria; kingdom Pseudomonadati; phylum Bacteroidota; class Sphingobacteriia; order Sphingobacteriales; family Sphingobacteriaceae; genus Sphingobacterium; species Sphingobacterium sp. lm-10. The sequence goes on along the minus strand of NZ_JAMJWC010000002.1, from coordinate 952,054 downwards.
ATTTATGACCGACTGGAAGGTCAGCAGAGAGAATGTTGCCCTTTCTGAAGAAGTATATGATATCATCAAACTACAATATGATGAGGGTATCAAAACCTATTTGGATCTGATGACCTCCGAGACTGACTTAAGAACCAGCCAGCTGAACTATCTAAATGCGCTTTATACGCTTTTAGCGAGCAAAATTGATGTAGAACGTGCATTGGGAAATATCCAAATTCAATAAAAACCCTAAACGAAAATGACAAAAAAGACGATACATTACTTGCTTTTTTTGGGGTCGGCGGCCCTGTGGCAATCGTGTGGTAATAACAAACAAGAAGCCGCACAAGGCACGAACACCGAGAAGGATGTGAGCGTAGTGACGGTAGAGGAACAAATAGTAACGGGGTATCAAGAGTATCCTGCTTACGTAGTACCATTGCAAGAAACTGAACTCCGTGCCGAGGTATCCGGTTATATTACCAATATCCTCGTGGCAGACGGTGCTTTGGTATCTAAGGGACAAAAGCTGTATGAGATTGATCGTACGCGGTATGCTGCTGATATGGATCAGGCAAAAGCTAACCTTGCTGTAGCAGAGTCAGATCTCGACCGCGTAAGCCGCGACTTAGAACGTTATCAAAAGCTAGCGAAAAGCGATGCTATCGCACGGCAGACCCTGGACTATGCAGAGACTGATGTCAAGAATCAGCGTGCGCAGGTACAGGCGGCAAAAGCCACTGTAGACAATGCGAACACCAATCTAAGCCGATCTACTATCTATGCCCCTTTCAGTGGTTCGGTAGGTATATCTCAGGTCCGTAATGGCGCGTTGGTGACAGCAGGAACTACCTTGCTCAACACGCTATCCACAACGAACCCTATCGCAGTGGAATTTCAAGTGAATGAACGAGATATCGAACGCCTCGTCAAACTGCAAAAAAATAATTCGTCTGCCGGTATAGAAGTTCGTTTGCCAGACGGAAGCATCTACGAAGAGCCCGGAAAAATTACAGTAATAGATCGAGCTGTAGACAGAACAACAGGAACGCTCCGCGTACGAGCTACATTTAATAATACTGGCGATCGGCTTCGCGCAGGTATGAACCTAACCTTGCGTCTGGCAAACACCTCTATGGAAAACCAACTGGTCATTCCATTGCGCGCGGTCATAGAGCAACTGGGTTCTTCCAATGTATACACCGTTAGCGATAGTAGTACGGCAGAATTTCATGCAGTGGAGCTTGGTACAAAATTCAATGATAAGGTAGTTGTGGTGAAAGGTCTGGAAGCCGGGGCACAAGTAATCGTGGATGGTGCAAATAATTTGGCTGAAGGCGACAAGCTGAAGGTTCAGAAAAAATAGATTCAATAAGGAGAGAATATGATTTCAGAAGTTTTTATACGTAGGCCGGTCACGGCGATGGTCATATCCATATTGATCTGTATCATCGGGGTTATTTCTATCATTACGCTGCCGATCAGCCAATACCCCAATATTGCGCCACCCACAGTGACGGTACAGGCCACCTATACAGGAGCTGATGCGCAGACGGTGGAGCAAACCGTGACTACGCCGATTGAAAGTCAGATCAACGGTACCCCTGGCATGATCTACATGCAATCTAACAGTACCTCTGACGGAATGTCTCGGATTACCGTGACCTTTGAAGTGGGTACCGATATCGACATTGCCACCCTAGATGTACAAAATCGTGTGGGCATTGCCGAACCAGTGCTACCAGAAACAGTGCGCCGTCTGGGTGTGATTACGCGGAAAGCCAATGCAGACGCTTTGATGATGATCTCCCTGATATCGCCTAACGGTACGCGGGATAATAAGTTTTTGGCCAATTATGCGAACTTATATGTTCGGGATGCCATCCTTCGGGTGGCAGGTGTTGGGGATGTGATGGCCTTCGGACAGCCTTTCTCCATGCGAGTTTGGCTGGACGCTAACAAATTATCAAACCTCGGGTTAACCCCCGCAGATGTCAGCGCAGCTATACAAGAGCAAAATTCTAGGGTACCAGGCGGAAGCGTAGGTGGACGACCGCAATCATCATCTCAAGTTTTCGAATATTCTATCGTGACCGATAGTGATCTAAGTACGGAAGAAGACTTTGAAGATATCATCGTTAAGACAAACGTTGATGGTTCAATTGTGCTTCTGAAAGACATAGCGCGGGTAGAATTGGGTCAATTTATGTATACGACGTCCACTAAAGTAAACGGTGTGATTTCCACAGGAATGATGGTCAATCAAATGCCTGGGAGTAATGCTGTGGAGACTGCAGAGGGTATCTATTCTACATTAGCGCAGTTGAAAAAGTCATTTCCGAATGACGTGGATTACATGGTAAGTTATGAGACAGTTTCTGTGGTGCATGCTTCCATTGATTCCGTATTGCACACATTGATAGAAGCATTGATCTTGGTAACAGTTGTGGTGTTCTTTTTCCTACAGAGTTGGCGTGCTACGTTGATTCCGGTGATAGCGATTCCCGTTTCCATTATCGGAACATTTATCTTCTTCAATCTATTTGGCTTTTCGATCAACAATTTAACGATGCTCGCCTTTGTATTGGCAATTGGTATTGTCGTGGATGATGCCATTGTGGTAGTAGAGGCTGTACAGCACTATATTGACCACGAGAAACTAGAGGCTAAAGAGGCTACTCGGCGCGCTATGAAAGACATCACCGCACCAGTAATTGCAATAGGTCTGATCCTTGCTGCGGTATTTATACCGGTAGGCTTTATTCCGGGTATGGTAGGTGAGCTCTATCAGCAATTTGCGATTACGATTGCCGTATCGGTGCTGTTATCTGCTTTTATAGCATTGACCTTAACGCCTGCTCTCTGTTCGATCATGCTACGACCCTCCCCGATAAATAAAGATGCAAAAGGGATTAATAGGATATTTTATAAGTTCAATGTCTGGTTTGGAAATGTGACCGAACGCTACTCCAAGGGTGTGCAGAAGTCGATCAAAGCTACGCCGTTGGTATTAATTATCTTGCTGTGCATATTTATTGGAACCGGGTTCATGTTTGGTAAAAAACCGACTGGATTTATTCCGAAGGAGGATAATGGTTTGTTCATGATGGGAATCACACTGCCAGAAGGATCGTCTAACACGCGAACTACAGCCGTGTTAGATGAAATATATGAGCGGATTACTGACTCTATTCCAGAGATTGAATACATGACACAAATTTCTGGAATGAACATTCTCAATCGGTCTGCAAAACCCAATAATGGCTCTTATTTCGTGTTTATGAAGCCCTGGAACCAACGAACACGCACCAACGAGGAAGTGATCACCCAAGTTATGGGTATGTTCGCGCGTTACAACAAAGCGAGCATCATGGCAGTTGCCCCGCCTCCCATTCCAGGATTGGGTTCTGTCGGTGGATTTTCTATTCTGATTCAGGACGAGCGAAGCGTCGACATCAAGGAATTTGAAAATATTACCCGTAAATTCATTGCAGCTGCGAATCAGCGTCCAGAGATTTCACGTGCATACACCCTATTTAATACCAATACACCCAACTATAAGTTGCACGTAAACCGCGAGCAGGCCAAAGCGATGGGCGTACCGATATCCAGCATATACACCACCTTATCGGCCTACATGGGAAGTAGCTACATCAACGACTTTACTTTATATGGAAGAAATTTCCGCGTAGTATCACAGGCAGATACCAGTTATAGGATGCAGATTGAGGATCTGAACAAACTGTATGTCAGAAACGTGACAGGACTATCTGTGCCCATGTCTACCTTGGTAAATTATGAGCTTGCTGAAGCGCCAGCAATGATTAATCACTTCAACCTATTCAGGGCTATCGAAGTGATGGGTGATGCCGGAGCAGGCTATAGTTCTGGCGACGCTATTCGAGCCCTAGAAGAGGTAGCACAAGAAGTCTTACCAGATGGATTCGCTTACGAATTCTCGGGCACCACCTTGCAGGAAAAAGAGTCGGGTTCACAGACCATCATTGTATTTGCCTTGTGTATCGTGTTTGTGTTTCTTTTACTTGCCTCCTTGTATGAGAGCTGGTCCGTACCATTTTCTATCTTATTATCCGTGCCGCTAGGTATTTTTGGTTCCATCCTGGCACTTACCTTATTACCGAAGATCGACAATAATATATTCGCACAAATTGGGTTGATTACCATCATCGGTTTGGCCGCCAAGAATGCGATCTTAATTGTTGAGTTTGCAAAAGAACGGGTAGATATTGGTATGAATTTAATTGAGGCTACTCTAGATGCAGTGAAATTACGCCTCCGACCAATCATCATGACCTCGTTTGCCTTTATTCTAGGCATTATCCCTTTAATGATCTCTACCGGTGCAGGTGCGGTATCACGTCAAACAATTGGCTGGACCGTGTTTGGTGGTATGGCTGCAGCGACTTTCCTGGCCATATTTATCGTTCCGGTATTATTTGTTGCTATCACACGTTTAGCGTATGGCAAAAAGAAACTGGCAGAACTAGAAGCCGGTTTTGATGAAGAAAAGAAAAATAAGCTCAGCGCGCATTAAATTTTACTCCAAACGTAAAAGTTAGGCTAGGTATAGGTTCACTACTTTCAGTAAGAATCCATACCTAGCTTTTTTATGTGGGCTTAATCCAATCCATAATCTTATCTCCACGGTAAGGTTTTCCGAAATTTTATATTCTATATAGCGGCATCTATTGTTAATAATATCGGATTTACAATAATCCGTAAAATATTTACACACTACATGACACAATAAGTAAAACAATTTTCCATAAAAATTATTTTAACAGGTGATGTCTATTTTTAAGCAAAAATATAATTTACGCATAGAAATAATAGCAACTACAATATTTGATGGATCAACAGGCCAACATGAGCACAGAAGTCATTTCGTTTATATTAATTACCTGCACACACCTTTCAACCAAAAAAACACAGGACAAGAACTGTAATTTACAAGTTTATTTTTTAAATAAAGAGAAAATCAACTTAAGGGATTAACCTATAAAATAAATGAGTTTAAAAAAGACAAACATCCGATTTATCGGAATGCTGGTATTTTGCGGCTTGTTTCATACCCAATCTTGGGCCCAAGACAAGCTTTCAACCACTCCTTCGCTGGATGAACTCATAGACTACGCATTGAAACATCGCTTAACTGTTCGCTCAGCTCTTATTGGAGAAGATATCGGAGAAGAGGAGATCACAGCCAGCCTTTCAGGATACTATCCTCAGATTCATGCTTTTGGTGATTTGGATCACTTTCTAAACATACCCGCTACCGTCATTAATGACGAACTGATCCAGATGGGACAACGAAATACCAGTAACATAGGGGTACAAGCAAAGCAAGCTATACTGACTCCTGATCTGATGCGCGCCTCGAGAGCATCAAAACATGTGCGAGAAGGGTATAAACAGCAAGTAGAGTACGAAAAGATAGAGGCAGTTGTTGATGTAAGCAAAGCCTACTTCGACATTCTTACCACGGAAGAAGAAATTAAAATTATTCAAGAAAATCTCCAGCGCATTCAACGCCAATTTGATGAAACCTACGCACGGTACAAAGTGGGCATAGTCGATCATACTGATCACGATCGGGCACAGATTGCTTTGAACAACGTAAAAGCCGAGTTGAAGCGTTCAGAAGAAATAAAGCGGTATAAATATGATTATCTGAAACAACTATTGGATCTACCATCCTCACAACCGCTGGACTTTTCCAGTCATGAGGTTAATTTAGACGCATCCATCCTCTTAGACACCACAGATGGATGGGCTGAGGCGGAACGTATTGAATACCGACAGTTGAAAAATCAAAAGGAGTTGCAAACCATAAACACACAGTTTAAGAAATGGCAATTCCTACCGGAAATCGGTGCGCACGCCAACTATCAATTGATGTTTTTCAGCGAACGATTCCAAAACTTGTTTAATGAGGGCATACCCAATTCCAGCATCGGAATAACGCTCGGCATACCCGTATTTACGGGATTTAGACGCAAGGCCGAGATCCGAAGATCGGAGATGATTGAGCAACAAATAGATTGGCATTTGGTTGACCTGAAAAACCGAATTACCGTAGAGTACTCCGCAGCAATGGCGAGTTATATCGCGAACATGGCTGACTGGAAAAGCCACCGAGAAAATGTCACTTTATCCGAGAGAGTATATAAAACTATCCGATTGCAGTACCATCAAGGATTAAAAACCTATCTAGACCTCATGGTCGCAGAAACAGATCTTCGCACTAGCCAGATCAATTATCTTCATGCGCTTTACGCTGTTTTGGCAAGCAAAGTGGATATACAAAAAGCAAAAGGGACTATTCGGGTCAATTAATAAAAGAGGAACTATGAATAAAATAAAATGGATCTATATCTTATTTGGGCTCTCGCTGTCTTTGAGTCAATATGCCTGTAGCAATGACGCTGATAGCAAATCGGAAGAAGACTCCGGGAAACCGGTCACAGTGTATACGGTAGAGGAGGAAATGATTACTGATCGCCAGCAATATCCGGCCTATGTAGTACCGCTCGAGGAAACGGAACTTTATGCAGAAGTTTCCGGTTTTGTCAGAAAAATCTTTGTGGCCGATGGAGACTATGTCCGCAAAGGGCAAAAACTTTACGAAATTGATGATATCAGATATTCGGCTGCAGTAGAGCAAGCAGAGGCCAACTTGCAGAACGCAGAAGCAGAATATGCCCGTACCCGCAAGGACCTAGATCGGTATGAAGAATTGGCAAAAGATAATGCAATTGCACTTCAAACACTTGATTATACACGCACCGACCTCGAAAACCGGTCTGCGGCTATTAAAAATTCAAGAGCCTCGTTAAAGACGGCCAAAACGGATTTCAATAGATCAATCATATATGCCCCTTATTCAGGCATTGTTGGCGTATCTAGAGTCCGACAGGGAAGCCATGTTACTGCTGGAACCACCACGCTAAATATACTATCTACGGTTGATCCAATAACAGTAGAGTTCCAGGCAAATGAACGCTATATAGACTTACTCTTGGATCTGAAGAAAAAGGAGTCATCAGACAACATCCAGATTGAGTTACCAAAATCTGGCACATACGAACACGGCGGCAAAATATACCTGATAGATCGGGAAGTAGATCGCTCGACTGGAACTATCCGGGTACGAGCACTATTTAAAAACCCGGAACATCGACTGCGCGCGGGGATGAATCTCAAACTTACTTTAGTAGAAAGTGAAGAAAAAAAACTTGTGATTCCTCAAAAAGCATTGGTTAGCGAGTTGGGAAAATACCATGTTTTCGTAGCAACCGATAGTGATACTGCAGCATTCAAAGAAGTGGAAGCAGGTACCCGCTTTGATGGTAAAGTAGTAATCAAATCCGGACTCGAGCGAGACCAGAAGGTGGTGACAGAGGGCGTTCGTAATCTATCTGATGGTGCTAAGCTCCGTGTCGAGGAAAAATAATCGCTTTAGTTTATGATAGTTTCCAAAGTTTTTATCCGCAGGCCGGTTACGGCAATGGTTATATCTATTCTCCTGTGCATCGTCGGCGTCATAGCACTGGTGAGTCTTCCTATTAGCCAGTATCCAGATGTAGCACCACCCACGGTGACGGTACAGGCTTCCTTTACTGGGGCCGATGCGAAGACAGTGGAGGAAACGGTGACCACACCGCTGGAAGCGGAAATCAATGGTGTACCCGGCATGATCTACATGCAGTCCAACAGTACGGCCGATGGCAATTGCTTAATCACCGTCACCTTCGAGGTAGGGACTGATGTGGATATTGCCACCGTTGAAGTGCAAAACCGGGTAAGCATCGCCGAACCCATTCTTCCAGAAGCTGTCCGACAGCTGGGCATCACTACACGAACGGCTAGCCAAGACATTCTTATGATGATCTCGCTGATTTCTCCCAACGATACACGAGATGTCAATTTTCTATCTAACTATGCTAACATCTACTTGCGTGATGCTATTCAACGCGTGGAGGGTGTGGGTGATGTATTGATATTCGGCCAGGAATTCTCCATGCGAATTTGGCTGGATGCTAGCAAACTCTCCAGCCTCTCACTCACGCCACAGGATGTAGAAAATGCCATCAGGGATCAGAATTTACGAGTTCGGTGGGCGCGTGGGTGCACGACCGCAACCGGAATCGCAGGTGCTGGAATATCCAGTGATCACCGACAGCAATCTGAGCGAAGTAGAAGATTTTGAACAGGTCGTGGTCAAGACGAACGAAGACGGGTCTATTGTATACCTGAAAGATGTAGCCAGGGTAGAGCTCGGGCAGTTTACCTACGACACCTTTGCTAGGCTAAATGGCGAGGTGTCCTCCGGTATGGCGGTCAACCAATTGCCGGGCGGCAATGCCGTAGAAACGGAAGAGGGTATCCATAAAGCATTGACGGATTTAAAAAGAAACTTTCCCCCAGGAGTCGATTATGTCATCAACTACGAGACAGTATCTGCGGTACATGAATCGGTAGAATCGGTTTTCCGAACTATGATCCTTGCCTTATTATTGGTATCGGCGGTTGTCTTCTTTTTTCTTCAAAACTGGAGGTCTACCTTAATTCCTGTATTGACCATTCCTGTATCTATTGTAGCTTCTTTCACAGCTTTCACCATGTTTGACTTATCCATTAATAATTTAACGATGCTCGCGTTAATTTTAGCTATCGGAATTGTGGTAGACGATGCGATCGTTGTGGTGGAGGCAGTACAAAAATATATTGACGACGAGGACATTAGTGCTAAAAAGGCGACAAAAAAGGGCATGAAAGACATTACAGCGCCCCTCATAGCGATATGCCTGGTACTAACCGCAGTGTTTGTACCAGTTGGTTTTATTCCCGGTATGGTCGGTCAACTTTATGTACAATTTTCAACCACCATAGCCGTAGCAGTAGTACTTTCCACCGTCATTGCCCTCACGCTCACGCCGGCATTATGCTCCATCCTGCTCAAACCCACAAAGATTACCAAAGATGCTAAAGGCCTAAATAAATTCTTCTATCGATTCAACAAACGGCTGGATAAGGTCACCGAAAAATACGCCAACGGCGTACAAACCGCCATAAAGAAGAAAGTTCTCGTGATCATCAGTCTAGTTATCATCTTAGGTGGTACAGCCTTCTTGTTTTTTAGGACACCCACTGGTTTCATTCCAGAGGAGGATATCGGATTATTTATGATCGGTATTACGCTTCCTCATGGTGCTTCCAGTGCCCGCACCGATGAGGTGCTTAGCGATATGTATGACCGTATCAAGGATGAAGTTCCAGAACTCAAATACTTTACAACCATATCGGGGAGAAACAACCTCAACCAATCAATACAACCTAACGTAGGTTCTGTTTTTGTTGCATTAAAGGAGTGGGAAGATCGTTCACGAAGCAGCGCCGAAATAATAGATCAAATTAATGCCCTATTCAGCGATTACAAGAAAGCCGAGGTAATGGTGGCAACTCCTCCCCCAATCCCCGGGATGGGATCTACCGGTGGTTTCAGCGTGCATCTGCAGAACCGTCGAAATATTGACATCAAGGACTTTGAGGAACAAGGAGAAGAATACATTGCCCATGTCAATGAACGTGACGAAATAGGAGCCGCCTACACCCTATTCACCACAGACATGCCGAATTATAGAATCAAGGTCGACCGAGATCAAGCCGCGGCGATGCGCGTACCCATCAATAGTATTTATAACAATCTATCCAGTTTTTTTGGTAGCACCTATGTAAACGACTTTACCTTATTTGGACGAAATTTCAGAGTAGTGACGCAAGCAGATTCTATGTACCGCATGGATATCGAACATATCAAAGGCCTATATATTGATAATGCTTACGGAAATCCAGTACCGCTATCGGAATTGATATCGTATGAGCTGGCCGAATCTCCCGCTATCATCAACCATTTCAACATCTATCAGTCTATTGAAGTCATGGGTGATGCGGCAAGCAATTACAGCTCGGGCGATGCGATCAATGCTCTGAAAGATGTGGCAAATGGAGAATTAAGTAGTGATCTAGCTTATGAATTTTCGGGATCATCGCTACAAGAGGAAGAAGCAGGAAATCAAACAGCGTTAATCTTTGCCTTGTGTATTGTATTGGTATTCTTTTTACTTGCCGCATTGTACGAAAGCTGGTCGGTACCATTCTCTGTTATGCTAGCAGTGCCTCTGGGTGCTTTCGGATCTATATTAGCGCTGTTTCTCATTCCGAACGTGGACAATAATATTTTTGCGCAGGTGGGGCTTCTCGTTATCATCGGTTTATCTGCTAAAAATGCCATATTGATTGTAGAGTTTGCATTAGAACGTGTACATGGTGGCATGGAACTTACCGATGCGACACTCGAAGCGGTCAAGTTACGTCTGCGCCCAATAATTATGACTTCGATATCTTTCATACTAGGTATTCTACCGTTGCTGTTTTCCTCTGGCCCGGTAGCCGTTTCGACTCAAACTATTGGCTGGACGGTATTCGGGGGGATGACTGCTGCCACTTTCCTTCCGATTTTCATCGTGCCCGTACTATTTGTTAGTATTACCAGACTGGCGTATGGAAAAGAAAAATTAGACGAACTCGAAGAAAAGGGAAAGAAGAAAAAAGACAAACAGAAAGATAGTTAAAACCGGTGAGGGATACTGTATTGTTTCAACATAAAACCCAGAACTCGTAAATTCAGCGTGAGGCCAAAAAAAAAGACTAAAGACTTGCTATTTTATGTAATTATTGCTGTTGCTGCTGTTGTTGTTGCATGATGTATTGCTGATAGGAATTGACCGATTGAGCGTTGCCTGCTCGCTTGTCTTCCACGACTTTCACTTTGTTTGCCGTATTTTTGTCTATACTGGCTATCTCATGGACATTGGCCGACTCCAAGCCGGATTGCGATCCGTCGCCGCCCGTTATCAGAACTGACACAAACAAGTTGTGATGCGACGTACCTTCATAAGTGCCTTTTACCGGCGTACAATCCCTAAAATCCCTTCCTACGGCAATTTGTACATGCCTATTATCTACCCAGCAGTCGTTGGTCGGATCATTGCCAAACCAACCGTATGTCGGAATGTAAACCTCCACCCAAGCATGCGTAGCACCCTCGCCGCGCATCTGGTGGTCCAGGCTTGGGCAGATATAGCCGGATACATAGCGCGCCGGAATGCGAGACAGACGAAGCATCGTGATCATCATGTGCGCAAAATCCTGACAGACACCCGCCTTATTTTCCCATAGCTCGTCTACACCGGTCTCGACGGTGGTAACACCTCTCTCATAACGAAAATTCTGATTGATATAGGTGGAAATAGCGCTTACTGCATCGATAATCGGTGTATCGGATGATAGTATTGTTTTCAATACTTCCTCGACGTCCGCCCGGTGCTCAAATTTTTCCGTTTGGTTGAAGTCCATATACGGAAACTGTCCGATTTTTTTGTGCAGGTCTTCCCATTGCTCCGCCACGGAAATCTGTACATTCGGGAAAGGTGTGTTTTTGGTTTCTACTTTCAACTCGGAGAGGATCACCAATTCTCTGTGGGGCTCCACCACGGTAAATACGCCGATCCTATTTTGGAAATAATCGTTGAAGTAGTCGACATTGACTAATGGCGAAATGATTAAATTTTGTTCCAGTATGGTTTGGTTTTCTCCAGATATGGGAAATAGAATGATCTGGTTGGCACTATTCCCGACATTGCTGTCGTACTGGTATTTGGTGGTATGAGATATGCTATACTTAAACATAAAATGTGGTGTTATTAAGATTAAGAATGGGATTCGGCATTGAGCCCAAAACAGTATTTATTTAAAACTTCAACTAAGGAATAAAAATTTTGTTCTATGGCATTTAAAAAAGCACATTTGCCGTCTGTACTACCATTCAATTTCGAATATTTGATATTCGAATAGGACTTTCCGATCACAAAAGACAAGTTGACGGCCGTCTCATTGGAACCTTCTCCATACAAGTGCTCCGCATGATGAGCAATTTCATGCCAACAGTATATCAGGGAGTTGGGGTAGTTGTCAGCGTACAGCATTTGTTCCAGAATCTTTTCGGTGTCTAAGCGACCGAAATGCTTGCTCAAATACAACTCATACCCATTGAACGACATCAAAAAATAACGCCAACGTAGATTTTCTTGTTCTCCATTGTCGAGTAAAATCAGCTCTTCTTTCATCAGCTGAATGCATTGCAAACCGCGTTCGACAAATTTGCCTAGATTTAGGAAATAAAAACCCTCCGATCGGCTTACCGAATTGTTGATGATGCCGTAATAATGCATGCACCTCTTAATGAGTTCATCGATCACAGAATAGGGATCGTAGGATATTTCTTGCAGTAGCTGTGGATTGCGGATTTGATGATACAAGTCGTTAAGGCTCTGCCAAAGCTCCCTATTGATATTGTCCTGGGCACTTCTGGCATTTTCGCGTGCCTTAAATATATTGTTAAAGACTGAACTCGGCAGCTCTATGTCTAACAATAATTTGGAGAGTACCTCATCTATCGTGTAGTCTTTCGAGATCTTAATATTGTATTTTTGAACGATTTCTTCACTTTGTATATTGGACAAACCGTCTTGAAATGCCATGTACCGGTACTTAAGATAACGTAACATAATGTTCGTTCGCTCCATATACCGACTCATCCAAAATATGTTTTCAGCTACTCTACTTAGCATGTTGTTGTGGTTTGAGTGTTATGATTAGACTTCAACGATCCAGGTGTCTTTGCTACCTCCGCCTTGCGAAGAGTTAACGATGAGAGACCCTTCTTTCAGCGCTACTCTGGTCAGGCCACCAGGCACAATCTCTATACCCTCCGGTCCGTACAAGGCAAAGGGGCGAAGGTCCACGCGTCTTGGCTGCAGCTTGCCATCTATATAACATGGGGTGGACGACAAACTGATGATCGGTTGAGAAATGAATTGCCGCGGATTTTTTTCAATCTGCACGACATACTCCGCAATTTCCCTGTCGGTGGCCGCGTTCCCAATAATCATACCATAGCCGCCACTTTCGTTGGTTTTCTTGACGACCATGTTATGCATGTTTTCGATGGTGTACTTGCGTTCGTCGTCGTTTTCCATGCGATAGGTAGGAACGTTTTTGAGTATGGGTTCTTCATTCATGTAATAGCGGATCATATCCGGCACGTACGCATAGACTGCCTTGTCATCGCCGACACCGTTGCCCATAGCATTGACAATGGCCACATTTCCTTTGCGGTAGGCATGGTAAAGCCCCGGGACACCAAGTATGCTTTCTTGTCGGAACACAAGCGGATCAATAAATTCATCATCGATACGACGGTAGATTACATCGATTCGTTTGAGCCCTTTGGTGGTCTTCATAAACACAGAATGATTTTGCACCAGGAGATCTCTCCCCTCAACCAGTTCGATTCCCATGAGGTTGGCCAGCGTAACGTGCTCAAAATACGCAGAGTTGTACATCCCCGGTGTCAGCAAGACAACCTTAGGTTTTGAACTCAGTTTGCTACCGATCGCTAATAGGTTGTTCATCAAAATGTTGGGGTAGTTATTTACTTGACGCACCTTGTTTTCTGGCAGTATCTTGGGAAAAATCCGCGAGCTCATACTCCTGTTTTCGAGCATGTAGCTGACTCCCGATGGCGTGCGTAAGTTGTCTTCCAACACGTAGTAAGACCCGTCGTGGTCACGGATGAGGTCTATACCACTGATGTGCGAATAAATGTCAAACGGCACTTCTACATTGACCATCTCCCGCAGGAAATTCGTACAGGAATAGATCAATGAGGCTGGCATAATGCCATCTTTAATGATGAATTGCTGGGAATAGATGTCTTTAAGAAATACGTTGAGGGCAGTAAGGCGTTGCTTCACCCCTTTTTCAATGTGACTCCATTCATCCGAAGGGATAATACGGGGGATCATATCGAATGGGAATATTTTCTCCACGCCCTCACCTTCACTGTACACCGTAAAGGTAATGCCTTGTTTCATGAACAGGCTTTTGGCCATATCTTCCCGTTTCTTCACATCATTATCATGGAGCTTAAGGAAAGACTGCACAAAAGTCTGGTAGTGTTTGCGGACTTCAGTGCCCAGCATTTCGTCATAGACGGAATCCGTAGACATATAATTTGTTAACAAGGTATTTTCCATAGGGGTGATTTATGTAATGAAGATGGGGAGGTCTCTTTCACGATCCACTCGCTGAATTTAATTATACTGGATTTAACACGGATTATTTCAACATTCATGACTATTTCTCTTCATTTTTCTACACCTACGCTTTAATTAGTTCGATTTGGTTAAATTTTTAGCAATATATTTCAAGTGACATTCGGAAATAAAGGCTTCGAACCCACACAAAATCGATTACACAAAGAATAGCTTGCCTTATTTCATTAAAATTACAACCGATATTTATATCAAAGTATAAAATTTATAGAAAATGCTGACAATATTATATTAAATTTATTGCCTACACCTTTCATTATTATCTTCTAAACAGTCATAAAGAACCTCAACACCTATTAATACCTTCCTGAATCCAATAATGTTTTAAAAATAATGTAAAATACTTTAACGAGTTATTAAAAGAGCATGCAATAAAATAGATCAGGAAAAAGTTATTTCGTCTATTTTTTTTCCTTTATTTCATTAATAATCAATTATTTGAATACATAAATAAGGGAACAACACTGATCTGCGTATTTTTAAAGACGCCTCTAAGCTTTTCTTAATCGGTATAGTGTGAACGCAACAGAATTGGAATTTCATCCAAAAGAAAAATAAAAAGCCTCTGGATTCAAAAACTTTTTGCCCATATCAGGCATTTACTTAAAAAACAAAACCTCGATAACATCATGCAAATTTTCACATGCAGCCATTGCGAACAGCCTGTTTATTTTGCGAATATAGCTTGCGTGGCTTGCGGTTCAAAATTAGGATTTGAGCCTGGGACCATGAAAATGATCGCTTTAGATGAGCGGGGCAAATCCAAAATGTTGGAAAAATCAGGCCAGGGCTACCGTTTTTGCCGTAATCGCGACGAAGGTGTTTGCAATTGGCTGATTCCCGAGGAGCATGATACGGAGTACTGTACTGCTTGCCAATTCAACCATATTATTCCCGATCTGGAAAAAGCGGAGTTCAGAGCCAAATGGGCACGGCTGGAAGATGCCAAACGAAGACTTGTATATGCCATGATCAAGCTGGAATTGCCCCTAATTACCAAAGCGCAGGATTTCGAGCGAGGACTTTCCTTCGAATTTAAGTCCGACCTTTCCGAACCAGAAGGACAAAGGGTATTGACAGGGCACGATTCCGGCGTGATCACGCTCAATATCGCTGAAGCCAATGACGTGCAGCGCGAAATCATGCGCATGCAGATGGATGAGGTCTACCGAACCCTATTAGGTCATTTTCGCCACGAGATTGCACATTATTACTGGGAAATACTGATTGCACCCAATCCGGATAGGCTATCTCGCTGCCGAGATGTTTTCGGCGATGAACGTACCGATTACGGCAAAGCCCTGGAACAGCACTATCAGAAACCGAACGACGACCAATGGCGCGCCCAGCATATTAGCCGGTACGCAGCGTCGCATCCTTGGGAAGATTGGGCAGAATCTTGGGCACATTACCTGCATATGGTAGATACCTTAGAGACTGCTTACTCATTTGGTATATCGATAAAGCCAAAATCCATAGACGACGATACGATGAACGCTGAGGTAAGCCTAAACCCTTACAAAACCAAGGATTTCGAATGGATATTTGACAGGTGGATCCCAGTAACCACACTGATGAACTGCATGAACAGAAGCATGGGACTGCGAGAACTCTATCCTTTTGAAATCAATCATAACGTATACAAAAAGATTGCATTCGTCCACGAAATCATCGTTGAACACCGTACAGAAGCTTTCGAGCGGCTGGCCAAAGCCAGAGTCGAATAGTCAGGCCAGCCTCAGCACGAGGCCAAAAAGCCACCCTAAACAGTTACTTCAACATCAAACCCAGGGAGAGACTAAGGTGCTGGTGTTGAAAACGTCGTCCGAAATCGTGCGCATTACGGTTTAGTTCCTGGTATCCGTACGAAACGGAAACCGTGTAATTGTTGCGCCTCATTGTCTCGTATACATACAGCAGGCCACCGCGAAATAAAAAACCCCGATCATAGACCGGGCCTATGCGTGGCGCGTAACCAGTATTCCCCAAGATACCGATCCAAGAGTAATCATTGAGGTAGTAAAGTGGTGCGCGCGCATCGATAAACAGAGGCATTAAATAGGTGTCGTATTGACGGCGTATCGCATTCCTATCGGATGCGTCGGTGCTTACATAAGATCCACGAAATGTCTCATTGCCTGCCCCCAGACCTACATAAGCACGATCGTTGAAATTCAATCCAAAAATAAAATGGGCAGCATAACCATTGAAAACACCATCGTAACCCGGATTACGTAAACCAAATTGTCCGCCAACCTGAAATTGGGTGTAGTAGTAAGTTTGTGCGAATCCGGTCAGCGTGAAAAGGCTGAAAATCGAGATCCATAAAAGCTTTATTTTCATGAATAAGAAATTGAAGATGCTTGCCTTAATGCATTATTTTATATACTAATTCTTTCAGCAGTTCGCCCGATGTGGTATTCGGCCCTACGTGCAGACCTTTCGACTTCAAGTCGTATTCTTTCAGCAAGTTGATCACGTCAAAAGTTTTTCGTCTCGAATAATTGCGTGCTGCAAGCTCGTAGTCTTTGGTAAAAAAAGGATGAACGCCCAGTTCCTTTGCCGCTGCCTGCGAAGATTTATCTGGCAGGTAGTGGTACTTCAGTACTTTTGTAAAATAACTACCCAGCGAACCAATCACGACTGGAATGGGATTCGATTTGGGGTTAGCCGCAAAATAATCCACTATTTGGAATGCTTTAAACACATTTTTTTTGGTCAGTGCTGTGTTCAATTCAAATACGTTGAAATCTTTACTGATTCCGATGTTGCGTTCTATATCTTCTGTTGTTATTTCTTTTTCTAAAGGCACATTTAGCAACAGCTTTTCAATCTCGTTAGATACTTTAGAAAGATCGGTGCCCAAATAGTCGGCCATCAATACGGATGCCTGTGGATGTATCTTTCTACCTACCGACAGAAACTGATCTGCGATCCAAGGTGCCACTTTGTCGTCGTACAATTTTTTAGACTCTAGCACAACTCCTGCTTTATCCAGCAGTTTGTATGTTTTTTTCCTTTTATCTACCAAGCCATATTTATGCGCGAGTACTAAAATAGTCGTCGGCGTAGGAGCCTCTAAATACTTCTGAAGCAGATCATCGTCTTTCCACTTCAAATTTTGAGCTTCTTTTACCAGCACCAATTGATAATCGCTCATCATCGGGTAACGTTTGGAGACATTAATGATTGTCATGAAATCAGTCTCTTTACCATACAAAATGGTTTGATCGAATCCTTTTTGTGCCTCCGTTAACACGGTAGCTTCCAATGCATCTGATATGACATCAATGAAGTGAGACTCATCCCCATGCAACAAATACACGGGACTGAATTTCTTGCGCTTTATATCTCCTAAAATTGCTTTAACATCCACTGTACGAAAATACAATTTTTTATTGGCCTGATGGTCAGAAACCGCTCTCTTGTAGAATTCTCAGTTTATCTGTATTTTTGCAGATGTTTGTACCTATTCCGTTAAATCTTCCTAATTGTGTACTAAAACTTACCAAAGGGGAAAATTGTACTTATGTGTACGATGAACTACGGAAGAAGAAATTGGTACTTACACCAGAGGAATGGGTGCGCCAACATTGGATTCATTACCTGCACACCCATAAAAAATACCCAAAAAGTTTGATGCAAATTGAGGGTGGTTTAACGTTAAACTCCCTGAAAAAACGCAGCGATCTACTCATTTACGATACGGCAGGTTCGAAAATTTTGCTGGCAGAGTTTAAAGCACCAACTGTCAAAATTTCCGAAAAAACATTTTCTCAAATTGCAAATTATAATAAAGTTCACAAAATACCCTTACTTTTAGTCAGTAATGGAATTGAGCATTATTATTGTATAATAAATTTTGAACGTGAAGATTTTACTTTTTTGGACGAGCTTCCGGCTTTTCAAAGCATCAATCCGAATGTTTAACAGAGAAAATAATAACACAATTAAAACAGTATTACGATAAAGGTTAAGCATATGAATATAGATAAGAACGAATTCAGAAAATACGCTATCAAGCACCACCGTATCGGCAGCCAACATGTCGATAGTTTCATAGGTCGTGTGGAAAGCAATATACCTACGAACCTGACACCTTATATTATTGAAGAACGTCAGATGAACGTAGCGCAGATGGACGTGTTCTCCCGCCTAATGATGGATCGGATTATCTTTATGGGCGACGCGATCAATGATCAAGTAGCCAATATTGTACAGGCACAGCTATTGTTTTTACAATCTACTGATGCACAGCGTGATATCCAGATTTACATCAATTCTCCGGGTGGCAGCGTGTATGCCGGCTTAGGTATTTATGACACGATGCAATACATTGCTCCCGACGTAGCGACGATCTGTACCGGAATTGCTGCCTCCATGGGTGCAGTTTTGTTGGTGGCAGGTGCTAAAGGCAAGCGTGCAGCACTACGTCATTCTCGTGTGATGATTCACCAGCCATCTGGCGGTGCTCAAGGGGTCGCCTCGGATATGGAGATCAACCTCAGAGAGATGTTGAAATTGAAAGAGGAATTGTACACCATCATTGCAGAGCATTCCGGACAAACGTATGAGTGGGTAGAGAAATCCTCCGATCGTGATTATTGGATGCGTGCTGCTGAAGCAAAAGAATATGGTATGATCGATGAGATCTTGATGCCAAAAAAGAAGGAAAATAAATAAAACATGAGTAAGTCGAACCAAAAAGATATACATTGTTCTTTCTGCGGTATAAGCAAAAGCGAGGCACAAATGCTGATTGCTGGGGATGGCGCACATATCTGTGATCGATGTGTACAACAGGCTAGCGAAATACTCGCAGAAGAACTCAAACAACGCAAAAGCAAGAATCTGCAGACAGTACTGAAGCTAATTAAGCCCATGGAGATCAAACAACATCTTGATCAATACGTTATTGGGCAGGATGATGCTAAAAAGGTGATTTCTGTAGCGGTATACAATCATTATAAAAGATTGAACCAACGCGTAGATCCAGATGAAATTGAGATCGAGAAATCCAACTTAATTGTAGTCGGTGAAACCGGTACCGGTAAAACGCTATTAGCAAAGACGGTTGCAAAGATTCTGAATGTGCCATTTTGTATCGTGGATGCCACGGTGCTTACAGAAGCCGGCTACGTGGGTGAAGATGTGGAAAGCATACTTACCCGCTTGTTACAAGCGGCAGATTATGATGTAGCAGCTGCCGAGCGCGGTATCATCTACATTGATGAGATTGATAAGATCGCTCGTAAAAGCGACAATCCTTCCATCACACGTGATGTATCGGGAGAAGGTGTACAGCAAGCGCTTCTGAAAATATTGGAAGGCACGAACGTCAATGTACCGCCGCAAGGTGGGCGTAAGCATCCAGATCAGAAAATGATTTCGGTGAACACGAGCAATATACTATTCATTTGTGGTGGCGCTTTCGATGGTATTCAAAAGAAGATTGCTGACAGATTACGCACCCAAACGGTTGGTTATAAAATGAAAGATGACGAGCAGGATATTGACCTGAAGAATCTGTATAAATATATCACACCGCAGGATCTGAAGAACTTTGGCTTAATTCCCGAATTAATCGGTCGTTTGCCAGTGCTTACCTACTTGGACCCATTGGATAAGGAAACGCTGTTAAGCATTCTTACTGTGCCTAAAAATGCACTCACAAAACAGTATGCTAAACTCTTCGAATACGAAGGTGTAGCGCTACAGTTCGACCAAGAGGTATTCGATTTTATCGTCGAAAAGGCTTGGGAGTTTAAGCTCGGCGCCCGTGGATTACGAAGTATCTGCGAGGCCATTATGCTGGATGCGATGTTTGAAATACCGACCAGCAAAGAACATGAAAGCGAGAAAACATTACATGTCACGCTCGACTACGCAAAAAAGAAGATAGCCAAATCGGATATAAAAAAAATGCAAGTCGCTTAAGACATCCAACCCTCGCCCTAGTGCGAGGGTTTTTATTAATATAACAAATCTTAAAAATGAAAGGACTCTATGAGCAAAAACAAAAAATTAAAACTCGAAAATTCACCGGTAATAGCCGGACTTAAAAGTAAAGAGGATATTGTGATCAATTGGTTGCCAAGATATACTGGCAGACCCTTGGAAGAATTTGGGGAATATATCTTACTCACCAATTTTTCGAATTACGTAAAGATCTTCTCCGAAATGCATGATCACGCTCCTATCCTAGGCCTGGACAAGCCAATGCAAACCTGTACAGCAGGAGGCATCACCATCATCAACTTTGGCATGGGAAGCCCAATGGCTGCCACTATCATGGATTTATTATCTGCTATCAAACCAAAAGCAGTTTTGTTTCTTGGTAAAGCTGGGGGCTTGAAAAAGAACAACAATATAGGAGACTTAGTGCTGCCGATCGCAGCGATTCGTGGCGAAGGAACGTCTAATGATTACTTTCCGCCTGAAGTACCGGCTCTGCCTGCATTTGCTTTGCAAAAGGCCATCTCAACGACCATTAGAGATCATTCTTCCGATTACTGGACAGGCACGGTGTATACCACCAACAGACGTGTTTGGGAACACGACAAGGCCTTTAAGAAATACCTGAAAACGATCCGCGCGATGTGTGTTGATATGGAAACTGCCACCATATTTAGTGTAGGATTCGCCAATAAAATTCCAACAGGTGCATTGCTGCTTGTATCCGACCAGCCGATGATTCCGGAAGGTGTGAAAACCGCTCAATCAGACGTGTCAGTGACTGCAAAATATGTGGAAAAACACATCGGCATTGGCATTGACGCCTTGAAGCAGCTTATCAACAATGGATTAACGGTAAAACACCTTCAGTTTTAACCGTATTATTAAATTAAACATCTACCTTCGGATGTATCAATGCACTTGCCTCAGGCAAGTCGTTGATAACCATCCGTCTGAACCTACCCCATAACAACCTAACGCTGAATTGCATATCCCATTTTTTCATCGTAACTTAGGTTTTGAATTTGAGCACAAATAGTGCTTCGACGTTTCAACCTGAAGACAATGAAAAAAGCTATACTATCTCTATTCACAGCAATAATCCTGCTTGCCTCTTGTGCAAAAGAAGAAGCAGTGGATTATTATCCGGTGGATCAAGATTTGGTTTTGCGTAATGTCAAATATGGAGAAGATGAGCTCCAGCGTATGGATGTATATTTGCCCGCTACGCGAAGTACAGATCAGACCAACATCATTGTATACATACATGCGGGAGACTGGTCCTCTGGAAATAAAGATGACATCAGCCTGGATGATAATTTGGTT
The DNA here is from genome assembly GCF_023554555.1 of Sphingobacterium sp. lm-10. NCBI lineage: Bacteria > Pseudomonadati > Bacteroidota > Sphingobacteriia > Sphingobacteriales > Sphingobacteriaceae > Sphingobacterium > Sphingobacterium sp. lm-10. The sequence goes on along the minus strand of NZ_JAMJWC010000002.1, from coordinate 930,533 downwards.
AGTATTCTAAAAGAGCACTTTCCCGGATATGCACTCTTTAACTTAAATCATCGACTGGCCGCCGATAGTGGCGACTATACTGGCGCAGCGACGAAAGCAGAGATGGATATACTGCAAGCCATGGATTACATCTATAACCAAGCGCCTGTATATCAGATATCTACCAATACATATATGGCTGGATTAGAATCTGGTGCACAATTGGCGTCACTGTACACCCTAAAAAGTGCGGGAGTATCTTCTCGTGTAAAAGGTTGTATCGTTATTTCCGGCGCTTTCGATCTAATGTCTGTTTTTGAAACAGGTAATCCTGTAATACAGAACTCTTTGCGAACCTATATAGGAGGATCTCCGACTGATCATTCTTCTCTTTATCAATCTGCCTCACCAATTCAGTATGTTTCTTCTGCCAGCCCACCATTTTTAATAATTCATGCTAATAATAATACTAAGTTTCCAATTGGACAAGCAGAAGAATTTGCTCAAAGCCTGAACACGAATGGTGTAGTTTACGAATTCATTAAATACGATAGTGTTAAGGATAGTATTTCTGCTCCCGACACAGAAATAGTATTCAATAAGATCAAAAAGTTCCTACAGTAATAGGAATTACCAAATCTAAATGTAAAATTTTCAAAGATTTAGCGAAGTTATCCACTCCGAATGGTGGATTTCTAATCTTATTTTTATTTTTGTACCATGCTGAACTGCTTTAACAGACGAAGCCTAAACCTGGTATCTCTTTATTACATCGTTCAAGATAACATTACACAGCGAACAGGAGGCATTTACGATATTTATATAATTACTAATCATGGCTAGCAAACCCGGAAGCCCAACTCCCATGCAACGGCTGGTAAGATTGTTGCATCCCGAACGTAGAACCATCAATTACATTTTTGTTTACGCCGTTATTATAGGGATATTCAGTTTAAGTCTTCCATTAGGCATTACTGCTGTATTCAATTTTTTGACTAATGGAGCCATGTACAGCTCTACCTATATCCTGATCGCATTTGTGCTTACGGCAGTAATTGTTGGTGGGGTACTCTTAATAGGTCAACTTAGTCTCGTAGAATATATAGAACAAAAACTATTTCTTCGTTGCTCCTTGGAATTTGCATATCGACTTCCTCGGATCAAACCTCAAGAGCTGGAAGGAGAAAATCTGGTCGAACTGGTGAACCGATTTTTCGATGTCATCGTGATCCAGAAAGGTGTTATTAAGTTACTCATAGATCTGATCACTGCCGCAGTGACCATCATGGTGAGTTTGATTATTTTATCTTTTTATCACCCCTTGTTTATCGTACTAAGTGTGGTAACGGTTGCGTTAATTATTATGATTGTCGCCATTTATTACCAGCGAGGTTTATCGGCCAGTATCGAAGAATCTCAGCATAAATATGAGACCGTCGCTTATCTCGAAGCGGTGGCGGAAGAAATTCAAGAATACCGTGGCGACAAAGAGAAGATGAGACAGATTATAGAAGACACTGATCTCATTACAGGCAAATATCTGAAAGCGAGAAATGAACATTTTCGTGTGCTGAAACGCTTTTTTGCAAGCTCTGTCTTTCTACGCACATTATTGTTTGGCGCAATGCTGTTGCTTGGTTCTCATTTTGTGGTGGAAAGACAAATGACCTTTGGACAGTTCGTTGCCGCGGAAGTACTTATTGTACAAGTTGGTTATGCCATTGAGAAGCTTTTCACGAATTTAAACACCATCTTTGACATGCTCACAGGCAGTGTTAAATTAGGTGCAGTTACTGATTTAGCGTTAGAGGAGGACGCGGTGCCTTATGGCCATTAAGAAGCCCTTAGATCCACGTGTGGTCACTTGGAGAGATCTGTCTGAGAGAGGCCAGAAACAATTATTGCCTAATCGGGGGGCAATTGTTTTAGGACGTGTGCTGTTGATTGCCGGTGTTATTTTTGTCGCGTTATTATTCCTACCCTGGCGTCAAACTATTCCAGGAAGGGGTACTGTCAGTGCCTTGCGTCCGGAAGATAGACCCCAGACGATACAAAACCAAATTGGCGGCCGTATCGAACACTGGGCAGTAAAGGAGGGCGATGAAGTACGCAGGGGCGACACACTGCTTGTGATTTCAGAGATAGTACAATCTTATTTTGATCCTGAGTTACCGATCCGTTTAGAAGAGCAATTGGAGGCAAAACGCAATAGTGAAACTGCTGCGGATCAGAAAATGGTCGCTACAGAAGCACAAATTTCTGCTTTAACAAATGGCCTGCAATACCAATTAGAGTCGGCAACAAATTCGGTGGAACAGGCCCGAAATGTGGTGAAAATTGACAGTGCCGACCTAACGGCCATGCAGATTTTTCTCGAGACCAGCGTTGCCCGCTTAGAGCGGTACGAACAAGGTTATCGAGATGGCTTATTCTCTCTTACCGACATTGAAACACGCAGGCTAAACTTACAAAATGATAAAGCCAAGGTCATTAGCGCTGAAAATAAACTATCTAACTCAAGACAATCGTTTATCAATGCTAAAATTGAGTTGAACAATATCCGTGCACGGTACAACGAGTCGCTGGCCAAAGCGCAATCCGACTTGGGATCGGCTTTCTCCAGCAAAGCTTCTGCTCGCGGAGATATTTCGAAAATAAGAAATGAAATTGCCAATATTGACGTGCGTCGCGGTCTCTACATCGTGCGTGCGCCACAAGATGGTTTTATCGTCAAAACATTAAAAGCGGGTATTGGAGAAACGATTAAAGATGGAGAATCGGTCGCGACCCTGCAATCCAAAAAGCCTTTGCTAGCTGCCGAGGTTTATATCAATGCCATGGATGTACCGCTTGTTGGTTTGGAAGACGATGCCCGTCTGCAATTTGAGGGATGGCCTTCTATCCAATTCTCTGGTTGGCCATCTGTTGCCATAGGTACTTTCGCCGGTACGGTCACGGTTATCGATAAAGTGAGTAGTCGAAATGGGCAATACCGTTTACTGATTCGCCCGGCACAACCTGTTCCGGAAGGCGATGAAAACTGGCCTAAACAGCTCCGGCTGGGATCAGGTGTACACACACGGATTATTCTCAATCGTGTACCGCTGTGGTACGAGATCTGGCGTCAGCTAAATGGTTTCCCGCCTAGTCTGGAGCAAGAGCAAGGTGGACATGCGTTAGATTAATTGCAATAATCATGATTAGAATTACACTATTCATCCTTATTGGCCTGTTGTCATCTGTGCGTTTCGGCGCATATGCACAGACAGATACGACCACATCTGCTACACAGGAATTTTCTTTGCAAGATCTAGAAGATTTCCTTTTCACCAATCATCCGGTTTTAAAGCAGATTCAGCTACTCAGTGAATCTGCCCGGGCATCAGTAACGCAGGCGCTGGGCAAATTTGACCCGGCATTGTATGCTGATTTCAAGAACAAGTATTTTGGAGAAATAGATTATTACAACGACTGGAGCAGCGAATTAAAAGTACCGTTGTGGTTGGCTGGTGCAGATTTGAAGGTCGGATACGATCGTAATGTGGGCATGTTTACCAATCCGCAGAGCCGAACACCGAATGCAGGTCTTTCCGGTGTAGGCATTAGTATCCCTTTAGGACAAGGATTGTTGATTGACAGTCGTAGGAACACACTGATGCAAGCACGTGCTATGGTCGAATATGCAGAAGCCGAACAAGTACAACAGATCAATGGTCTTTGGTATCAAGCCATATCAGACTATTGGGATTGGTATTATGCTTACAGACAATTTAGGTTGTTGCAAGAAGGCGTTCGCTTAGCCGACACCAGATTTCGGGCTATTAGTGCACAAACTACGCTTGGAGATCGGCCACCGATAGACTCTGTAGAAGCAGCCATTACATTGCAAGAACGCGAAATGCAGCTCGCAAAGTATGCTATTGAATTTCGCAATAAAAAGCTGATTTTATCGAACCACCTTTGGAATGAAAATGAGCAGCCTGTAGAACTGCCTGAATATGCAAGACCTACTTCTGTAAACATCAGCGACCTATCCCCAGATGCGCAGCTCCTGTCACAATTGCTGGAAGTGGCAGAAGAACAACACCCAGAACTATTGATGTTGGAAAGCAAGGGCTTACAGCTTAACATAGAAGAGCGGTATAGACGAGAAATGCTCAAACCAAGGTTAGACATTTCGGGTACGCTGATTTCTAGCCGACGTAATTTTAGTGAATCTCTGCCGCCAATCTATGATTTTAACTTCGGAAACTATAAACTAGGAATGTCCTTTGCCTTCCCTATTTTTTTACGCGGTGAGCGCGGCAAATTGCGGGAGGTACGTATTCAACAGGATCAGCTTCGTTATGATCAAGTGATCATAGGTCGAAACATCCGAAATGACATTAATACCACCTATAACGACTTGACTGCATACACACAGCAACTGAGATTGCAAGTAAAAAGCATTGCTAATCAAGAAGTCTTATTGGCCGGTGAGTTACAAAAATTTGAGCTGGGTGAGAGCACCTTGTTCATTATAAATAGCCGGGAGTCTACACTTATAGACATGCAGCGTCAGCGTGAAAACCTAGTGACAGCTTATCAAAAAGCCTTGGCCGGACTGTATTACAAAGCGGGTACACGCACTACGGAATACGATACTACTCCATAGTGTACATCTGGCTAGCAGATCTTATGATGAGTGAATAAATATGAAATACAATCATAAATAAGAAAAGGGAAATCGATCGATTTCCCTTTTCTTATTTATTTGATATCGCCGTTGAGCGACAGTCTGTATTTTATTGTGGATCCCACCAAACACGTCCTGTCAACAAATCACCTCCAGGTACGGCACCCGAAGCAGCACGGAACGCTGCTGGATTCGTTGCTTCCTCTGCTATCGGATAAGGAAAACGACGCGGAATACGACCTTGTGTTGCATTATTGATGTAGTTGATAGGTGTCAAGTTTGGAAAGCCCGTACGGCGCCAGTTATTCCACACCTCATAGAAATTAAACACCGTGCAATTGTGCAACCAGTACTGTGTAGCAATCTGCTCCAATTCCTGACCTACCACTAATGGTTGTGCATCGAGGTATGCGTTTGCTGTCGCAGCCGGAACAGCTAAAGCCGTACCCCATCGAGATAAGTTTTCAATAGATGATTGCAATGCAGTACGATAGTGCGTGGCTGCATCACTGCCCAACCCCCACCGTACGTTTGCTTCGGCTAGTAGCAATTCCGATTCACTGAATGTCAGTAAGAAAGTCGGCGCAACTCGGCTTATCATAACCGGATGCGGACTAGAGTAGTCAGACATCTGAGTGAACGTCGGATGCGTTGAAATATCTCTTGCCGCTACCCCACTCAAGTCACGCCCGTTAGGCATTCCTTTTTGCACAGAAGCTGTCGTGATGAATGCCGGATTTTGATTCACGGAAGAAGGCACACCACCAGTCGCAGTGGCTGGGTATAAATTGGTAACTGCTACACGCAAACGCGGATCGTCCGTCGCTTTTAACAAGTTGATGAATGTATCCGACCATTTTACATAATAATGCTCTTGGCCACCATCCAGGAATACCTGGCTGTTACGATTTTGGGTAACGCGACCACCCGACTCATCATGGTTTACAATTGCATTGTCTGCATTGTTTGCCATGGTATTTCCAATTGCTTTGGCTACGTACTCCCGCGCTACGGCTTGATCTACTTTGGTAAGGCGCATCGCCATGCGAAGCATCAAGGTATGACCAAACTTTTGCCACTGCGCGATATTACCACGATATACCATATCTCCGGTTAGTTGATCGGCTGCAGGGTCAAAAGCATTTACCGCTTCTTCCAGTTCATTTAACATATCCGCATAGATGGCCTGCTGTGCATCATATTTGGGATACAAGATATTTTGGTGAAACCCTAGGCCGGCTTCTGAATAAGGTACATCACCATATAAATCAGTGATTCGCTGAAATATAAGTGCTCTCCAGATCCGGGCAACCTGATGAATATTCGTATACTCCGGTTTATCTCTCGTAAATTCGACCAGATCCACTACGCGCTTGACTTGCTCATCGTAAGCGCGCTCCCAATAAGCAGAAGTATACCCTGGTGTAAGCAGGTATTTGTCGCCTGCCCAATAGGAAACGACCGTAGACAATCCTTGCATCATCGTACCCGCGTAGATCAAATTGGCACGCCAAGTGTCGTATGCGAAGTCATTGCTCCCTGCATACGCTAATTGAGCCGTAGATAAGATAAAGTTAGGATCAAAATTTTCTTCGGTATACGATATGGGATTAGTATTGATTTCTTCGAAATCTTTTGTACAGGCATGAAACAATGTCATCAAGCTTAAGCCTGCCAATAATCCTGTATGTTTTATAAAGTTTTTCATTGCTTTCTTTTTAATTCGGGTTAGGGTATTAAAACTTGACGCTTAGGTTGACACCGAATGAACGAATGGAAGGTACACCTCCTAATTCCATCCCGGGAACGATCGAAGAGTAATTAGCTTCCGGGTCAATATTTTCTGCTTTACGCATCAAGAAGAACGGATTTCTGGCTACAGCACTGATGTTCAGTGATTTCACTTTATTATCAAACAGCGAAGGAAAAGTGTAGCCTATGATGATTTGCCGTACTTTAATGAAGTCCGCATCTTCCACTACGAGCTTAGATACATTCTGTACCAATTGTGTATAATAAGTAGATGCTTCGGTGGTCGTACTGCTTCCTTCCGGCGCAAAATTACCCTCTCTATTTTCTAGCGTATTCTGATGCAATCCATTAGCATATCCGTAGAAATCGGTTCCTGAAAATATTTTAGCGCCCCACTTTCCATCAATTAAGAAAGACATATTCAACCGCTTGTAATTAAATTCATTGTTCCAACCTGCAGTCCACTTAGGGATCGCCGATCCCATGGGAATAAGCTCACCACGATCGGGCACACCACTCTCTAGGTACACGATATTACCCGCTTCATCATATCGGTAGTCGTAGGCCATTACTTGAAAGGATGGCAATCCCAATTGATGCTGTATAAAGCCATACCCGGTACGAGATGCGCCCATTGGCATCAACGTAGTACCTTCGGCCATGCGACGTACTTTATTGTCGTTGATAGATCCATTGAATGAGGTGGTCCAGCCAAATCCATCATTATTCTGCAGAACGCGTGCGGTGATCAATGCTTCAAAACCTTTATTTTGCAACGAACCACTATTCAGTACAGCACCAGTGTATCCTGTAGTAGAGGACACCGTTACCGGAATGATTTCGTCTGTAGATACTTTGTTGTACCAAGTAGCATCGATAGATAGCACATTATTAAAAAGTGTCAGCTCTGTACCAATCTCCAATTCGCTGGCACGTGATGCGCGTAATCCTGAATTCGGAATACTAGCATTGGAAATACTTCCCAAAGGAAAGCCATTAATAGTCTCGCTTAGGAAACTGTAGGCCAACAGTGTCTGATATGGATCGGTAGCAGCACCTACTTCTGCATAACCTAATCTTACTTTACCGAAATTAAGGAAAGACGGTTTCCACAGCTCACTAAATACCAAAGAGGTATTGACACTTGGATACACGATATTCAACTTATTATTCAGTCCCGGCGTTGCCAAAGAAGAGAACCAGTCGCTACGTACCGAGGCCGTTAGGAATAAATAGTCACGATAGGAGAATTCTGCATTTCCAAACACAGATTGTACTTCCAGGCGCAGATCATCGTATGACAAATTCTTATTCGCTAAGTTGAGGATATTGTACACGAATGGTACGTTGAAATCCGCACCACTATTCGTCGTGGTCAATGTCCGTGTATTTCTATACGCACCACCCAGCACCGGAGAAATCGCGAAATCGCCTAGATCAAAGGTACCTCCTAACAATAGATCTGCATTGACATCCACAAACTCCGTATTGCGTAACTGCATCGAGCCGTTGGGGCGATAAGCTGTTCCGGAAGGCGTCACATTCGTGTATGTATCGGTGTAATTATCACGTGCCATCCGACCTTGCACGTAGTATCCCTCTCCGAAATCATACCTGGCCGACAAGGAAGATAGCAGTCGCTCACGTTTGGTATCATTCACGAAATTCTGTGCAGCGAACCAGGGGTTTGTCGCGAACAGATTATTGGCGTTAAATACCGTTTCTGTGCCATCAGGATTGCTACCTGGTCTCAAATCACCTACGCGTAAGCTAGTAGGCAGAAACATGACTTGATAATTGGCGTTACCCGCGCCATCCGAAAGTACGGCGCGATTTTTAGCGGATTCCAAAATATAATTTACCCGCGCATCGATGTTCAACCTTTCTATCGGCTCGAATATCCCGGCTAGATTGAAAGTTTGACGTTTTAGATTCGAATTTGGCACCACGGATTTGTTGTCGAGATTGCTACCCGACAACCGGATCGAGCCACCATCAAAAGCCTTGGTCAATGTTAATGTATTCGTCCAATTGCTTCCCATCCGGTAAAACTCTTGTAAGTTGTCTCTAACGGCACTGTACGGACGTTCGACACCGTCGAACTGTGGCGTTAAGCTACCGTCGAGTAATCCACCCCAGCTAGATCCTCCAGCTTGCGCGGCAGCAGTACCAGATGTTGGCTTCATATTGTTGATCCCTTGCCCATACATATATTGCCAGTTTGTCAAGTTCATCACCTGCTCTCCTACAAAGTTGGAATTGAATTCGATACCATCAGCTTTACCACTTTTGGTGGTAATCATAATAACACCTGCCTTCGCACGATATCCATACAAGGCAGATGCTGCAGCACCTTTTAGTACGGAGATCGTCTCTATATCGTCGGGGTTTAGGTTTCCAATAGCATCTCCTAAGTCAGGCGCATTATCAAATTGGCCTCCAGGCTGCGCACTACGGCTGTTTTCCATCGGAATACCGTTAACCACGTACAAAGGTTGCGTGGTACCACCGATACTGGATACACCACGAATTAACACATTGTTCGATGCTCCTGGACCTCCCGATCCGGCCGAGATATCCAAACCAGCGACTTTACCGGCCAAGGAATTCATCACATTGGTTTCCCGTGCCTGCGTCAGTTCCTCGCCCTTTACTTCGGTCACCGAGTAGCCCAATGCTTTACGCTCCTTTTTGATACCTAAAGCCGTAACCACAACCTCGGTCAATTCTGTGGAACTTTCCTGAAGTGTAATCAGTAAGTTTTCTCGGCCGGCAATACCTGCTTCTTGTCTGGTGTAGCCAGTAGAAGAGAAAATTAAGGTACTATTTGCACTGGGCACATTAATAGTAAAATGTCCATCCTGATCTGTGGATGTTCCTTCTGAGCTACCTTTTACCTGCACACTTACGCCAGGTATGGGCACTTGCAGACCATCTACGACTGTGCCTTTTATGCTAACCTGCGCAAAAACGCACATAAGCATACAGACGAAAAGGCCTGTTAATACAAGTTTCTTTTTCATAGTGATTAGTTAGTTGATGTTTAAAGGTGATTATTATTTGTTTTTGTTGCTTGTTCATTATAGATGATAGCCATCTGCATTCGTATAGATATACTACTCGGCATGATGATTAGTAGTGTAGTATGTGATTCGTTAGTAGTGTGTAATTACAGGGTTCTTTTTAACAATAATTGTACCTATATGCCTATTTCGCGGAATTTATTTTATTTTAATAGGCGCTACTATGACTAACAAAAATAAGCCAAACATAAATTAACTTCAATTTATGCAATGATTAAAGACAAAATATAGATCGCATTAGCAATTTAGAACTAAATTAAAGCGATTAAGCACAATGGAGCGGCATAGTCACAAACCAAATACTATATCCGCAAAAAAAGGACTTGCTAAGCAAGTGTTTTTTGCTCAGCAAGTCCTTTTTTTGGGCTTATCCAGAAAAATATTGGCTATTCTATCAAGAAAATCTCTCCAATTTCTTAATAAAGATGATATTTAAAGCTATTATTTAAGGTAAGATCCTATCTCTGATTATGATGGATTAGAATGAGAATGAAACGTGTGTCATTATACGATTGCCGGCAAGGATACGGCCATCTGCTAGCTGCTGACCTAACGGGCTTTGGTAATTTCCTCCAACCGATATCCTTCCAATGTTGGCCTCTAAACCAATAATCCCCATTGTCGAATAACCACCAGACTGAGCGACATCAAAACGGTTATCTAACACATCTTTCGACTGGCTCTCATAAAGTACACCTGCATTGGGAGATAAGCGCACCTTATCTTTAATGTTAAATTTGTAATAGAACAATCCATTGACGGAAATCTTATTGGCATATCGATAACCATATCTATTTTCCGTATTCATTTTATAGGTCGCATTAACATTCAAACCGGCGTCCATTAAGCGAATATCATACGCGGCATTAATCAGAAAGTCGGTACTCGCGGTGCCCAATTGAAAAGTATTAGGCGCACCTATCGCTGCGCTGGCTTGTTCACTGGCGTCGTACGCGCCGGTGGGCACTTTAATTCCTCCTCCAACCCACAACGACTGCATCAACAATCTATTGCCGCTGGTTGTACGCATATCCTCGAACAGCTTATAATGTCCCATTGCTACTACATCTCCCAAACCATCTTTGCGGCCGCTTTCTGCCCATTGCGCACCGGCTCCGATGGTTCGCTGATTGAAACCATAAGGCACAATGGCCATCACGCGCCAGCGCTCGCCGAAATTCCAAGCCCCCCAGAGCTCCATCGTCTGATACAGTTCGTCGGCTGTGTTGGGGGTGCGATTCCCATTTGGCCCCAAGTGCGTTTGCAATCGATTTTGTTGATAGCGTAAGCCTATGAAACGTTTATTAAAATTGGGAAGTATTCCTAAGTAATAACTTCCGACCCCGCAACCACACACGTCGCAAGCCTTAGCCTGCGGAAGGGTTGCTGCAAGTAAAAGAATTCCTGTTAAAGCAACTATTTTAAATAATCTATTCATGGTAGTGTTTATGACGTTATTAATTGACGATAAAGTTTGATCCGAAAGGCTCGGACAATAAAGGATTGGATAAAAAAGAAGGATCTTCCAGCGTTTTTAGAAAGTCCATCAAATCCGCCTTTTCCTGCTCACTCATCGGGATACCTCGGGAGCCATCTTCTCGCCTAAAAACAGGATCAAGTGTAGGAAGATCGATCACATCCCGACGGTAATGATCCAACATCCGGCTCACGGTAAGGTACCGACCATCGTGGGTGTAAGGTGCAGTAAACGAAAGATTTCGCAAACTTGGCACTTTGAATTTATAGGCATCATTGGAATTGCCCGTTACGATGGCACGCCCTTGGTCATCACTTGCGTTTGGACGGATACCGTTATTGCGGTAGCTCAAATCCGTAAACAAAGGTTCACTATGACAGTTGGAACAATTCTTTTGAAAAAATAAATAACCACGGTTTTCTGAAGACGTGAAGGTAGCACCCCCCTCTTTACGCATTACTTGATCGTATTTGGAATTGCTGCTCGTAGCCATCAGCATAAATTGTGACAGCGCTTTCAGAAACAGCGCGTCTGTAATCTCCTCGGTACCGAAAGCTTTTTTAAATAATGGTGGATATTCTGGTCGTGCACGTAACTTCACCAATACGTTGGTAAGTGTTTCATCCATTTCTACTTCACTATGGATAGCGTTTACCGGAGAAAAATCCAAATCGTAAACACCGCCATCCCAGAAGAACTCCTTTTGCCAGGCCATATTCATGACTGGCATGGGATTACGTGTGCCGAGGCGATCGTCGATACCGTGGCTCACATCGTGCCCATGATGTGTGAATGCAGCAGATTGGATATGACAGCTTCCACAGGCAATCGAATTATTTCTGGAAAGCCGGGGCTCATAAAATAGCTTACGACCGAGTTCAAATCCCTCTTTTGTAATAGGGTTTCGGGAAAAGTCGTAGGCCGGTGCCGGAAAATTGCTAGGTTGTACAAAACCCACAAAAACGGCTTCTTCCTCGAGAAATTCATTTCCCTTTTTACAGGCCCAAATGGCCGCACAGAGCGCTATCATGACCACTATTTTTTTCATAGTATGATCAGTTTAAAAGCTCCGATTCGCTACGTACATAGTTCTCTGTATGATCGTGGGTAAACATCGAAGCAAAGTTCCTGGCGATGTTTCCACTGTCTTCCTTATTGAACATCACGTTTGATTTATCGGCGATGCTAAAAGTATGGGGGCCGTTGAAGATTTGCATAACATCGACAAGTAAGTGTACATTGCTTCGCAAGCCTTCGCGCACATGAGCCAAATGATCTCCCGCCGCCCGTGTAAGATCGACCGTTACAATAGTAATATTATCCATCGCTTCCGGATCATCAAACGGATAGCCAAAGCCTCCGATGTGGTATTTGAACTGCTTATTCCCGGTTGGATCACCTTCCCGATCATCCGAAACCACAGGGCTATTTCCTTCTAGCTTAAAGAAAATATAACCCTGGCTCCAGGTCCAGAACATGCCCGCATGGCCTTCTCCCGGATTGAAAGATAGTACGCCAGTTCGTCGCTCCATGGGCATCATGTTTCGTTCGCGGTCCACACCTATCATAAATTCTAGTCGGGTGTAATCTCCTTCCGGAACACGCACTTTTGTAAAACGGCTATTGCGGTTTGCCGCATCTACCACAAAATAGCTATCATCTGCTGGCACGATATATTCCGATCCATCTGCACGATACAGCTTGATATTACTGATAAAATACATCAAGGTACGGATACTAAATTCTTCACCCTTACTATTTCGATAAACGTAATTGGGATCAATGTAAAAGCGGTCTTCTCCTACAATATGATCAAACTCTATCGAGAAATCGGCTAGCTTGCTTTCGTCGATCACATCCGGATCTTTAGCACAGGATAATACAAGTAATAGGCATGACATGCCTGCAAAAAGAGGTGTTATATATTTCATCATGATGGATTTATATGTCATCGTATTATTGGGTTTTGTATGGATTAGCGTATTGAGGATTATTTAAGAAGATATTATCTGTAAGGCTGTGCAGAAAAGCAATCATATCGCGCACCTCCTCGTCGGTCAACGCGATACCTGGGCGCCCGTTTGCCTGATACAAACGACGATCTGTGTACGTTCCCGGCTGTACACCAGAGCGATAATGTTCGAATACTTCGACAATGCTCGTCAGCCGACCGTCGTGCATGTAAGGTGCACTTACCATGACATTTCGCAAAGACGGTGTTTTGAATGCACCCATATCTGCCGGGTTACGACTGATTCGATACCTCCCAAAATAAACCTCTTCGTGAGAATCATCGGTAAAACTGCTATCAAGACCATTATTATGATAGCGATTGTCGGTAAAAAGCTCACCCGAATGGCAGCTTCCGCACTTCTGTTGCACCAGTCGAAGACCACGTAAGGCACTGTGCCCCAATGCCAGAGGATTTTCGCCACGGCGATAGCGATCATACGGAGCATCGGCAGATACCACCGAGCGTTGAAACTGTGCTAGTGCTTTCGCTACGCCTACTGCGGTGGGCGACTCCTTAAAAGCCCATTGAAACATATCTACGTACTGAGGAATAGACGCTAAGCGCACCGTCATCTCCGGAAAGTGGATTCCCATCTCGTCAGGATGCGTGAGTGGCGCAAAAGCCTGCGATTCAAGATTGGTAGACCCCCCATCCCAGAAAAAGCCGCTATCGGTCCAGACCAAATTGAAAATAGCAGGCGAATGCCGTTCCAGTGGCCTGCCGGAAATACCTGTATTAGACAGCACCAAGCCATCGGAAAATGCTTTGTCAGGATGGTGGCAAGTAGCACAGGAAACTTTTTTATTTCCCGACAGCAATGGCTCATAGAATAAATGTCTACCTAATTCAACGCCTGCTTGTGTCATTGGATTGCTTGGCATCTCAATAGGCTCTGGAAAATACTTAGGTACCTTAAACACATAGGGCTGATCAATATTATACCCTATATCTTCGGCATATGTCTCTTCCTTTGCGCAGGAAATCTGCGCAAAAGAGGAGACAACACAAAGTAGCGCCAGTACCGGCTTTAACCACCAATCTATCCCGATCATGCTTATTTTTGCCTAATGTTTTCTGCGCGTTGTAAACTAATTCCGCGTTGGAGTAGCGCATCTCGGAAAGCCCTCATCATCTCGGGTCTGGATTGGCTAATTACATTATCGCGCCATGGATCAAGCGTCGTAGACAGCAGCTGTCGAACATCTATCCGCAAATCGACTTGCAAGCCTTGTTCTTCATTTAAAGTAATTGCGTTAGGGAAATTAATATTTTTCTCCGCGCCTTCGAATAGTGCATTTGAGCCAGAATCCCAGCGCAGATTTCTTTGCTCAGTGCCGGAATACATACGCGCATCCATCTTCTGAAAAATATAACTCGTAAACCACATCCAACCATCAGAGAAACCCATCCCATTCAATATGCCCAACTCTCCGGCCGTCAGCGTGATGTTGTCGTTGTATTTGGGTTCTACACCAATGGAGAACTTCAATCCCTGATAAGTACCTGAAGGTATATTCTTTATATTAACCGCATCCCGCTTTTTGCCCGGGTATTGCTGTCCACCTATTAAATGTGGAACCGTTATAGCTTCTGTCTCTTCAATGAGATAATAGGAATTTGGAATGGCCACCTCTTCTCCTGACGTGGAAATAAGTTTCACATTGCTCACCCAATAACGCAGCCGTTCGAAGGCCAATTCGAAATCAGCATCATTTTCTTGATAGGCATATCGTTTGAGCAGTTCAAAATCCTGATCACCATAACGGTTCTCGAACTGTAAGTTCAGGGTATTGCCCTGATCCGCAGGAACAATTACTTCTTGAATTTCTGTTTTGTTGCAGCCACTTAAAATTGCGGTTAAAAGCGCTACTCCACTAATGTATTTTTTCATGATTGACTTCGTTTTTATAGACTACCAAATAACAATGGCGTCTCTGAGATTATTAGATACCATGCGTTCCATCTGTTCTGTGGGAAACTACAGAGAGATATCTGCATGTCGTTTTATTAAATAATGAGGGGTTAAGTTGATGTGTGCTTTATCATTCGCTGAATCTCATTATCGACCAACTAATAAAATGGCGTTTAAAAAGATAGCAGATATGACCGCGCGGAGCATCAACCATTGTGGTACATCCAACCATTGGGTAGGTATAACTAACATAAAAAATGAGTTTTTTTTCTGGCTAAATCATATTAGCCTTGGTGGAAAAAATTAAACAATTGGTGGGCGGAATACCGAATTGCCTTCTTGGGGGGTAAGCTGCGGAATGAATCGCGGAACAGGATTTGAAACCTTTATTTCCATCACAGGATACGATGGTAAAAGGATTTGTTCTTTATGCAGGTAAAGAGCACTGAATTCGTAATTCGCCAGATTGCTCTTCGCTTCTTGCTGTTCGCGATCTCGAATTTGCTTCATCAAGGCACACTGCCCGTTGCATTGAAGCTGTGGCTTTTCTATATTAATACATTTTGCGAGATAGTCTGGCAAGTGTATTTGGTAATCTAATGCCATAATGCCACGATAAAACGACTGCATCGTTAGCGCTATGAGCAAAATACCTATCAAAAACCTTCTCAAACCTCGTTTATATTATAATTACTGATGTTGGGTACTACATCAGGAAAAATGCTGTGCAAGTTTAACAACTATTTATTAGATCTCAACTTCACATTTTAGGACTTCTATTTATGTTTTTGAGACTGTAGGCGAAATGATGCGAAGCAGTGATGAGGGTAAATGCTCTAAGTCGACAAAATTTATGCAAATACGATTATATAATCATACTTAAATTTAGTAGATTCTGATGAGTAGCGTTCATTATAAAAATCGCTCCCTGCACTGCAAAACACAATCACTTTGTAGCATTTGGTGATATATTGCCGTTCTTTATAACAACCTAAATCAAATATCGTCATGAAAACAAGGACTGTTTACTTCTTCCTGTGCATCGTATTCATGTGTTTTGCTGCTTGTAGTAAGAATGACTTTGAGTATCAGGGTGATTTCGAAAAAAGTCTTCAAACATGGCAACGCTTTAAGCAAGAAAACAATAACTCCTACCGCTATACCGTAAATGGTATTTCGTGGACTGGGATGAGGTGGGAAACCACGCTGACGATAGAAAATGGCATTATCACTAAAAGAGATTTTCACTATGGCCAATACCATTATGTGTCTATGCCTACCAGCGGATGGACTATAAAGGAAGCTCTAGAGATTACGGAAGAACTCAACACAGAGAATGGATTATCATTCCTAAAGGCTGAAGAAATACTTTCTGAACTAAGCTGGGTCGAGGGCAAAAATGAGATAGGCTTGCATAAGCAAACCCCTGCCGCCATGCCAATAACGTTAGACGAAGTCTATAACTTAGCTGCAAATCAATGGTTGCTGAAGCGAAAAGATGCCTCCATAAGTTTTGAAGTGAAAAATAACGGTTTGATATCGTCTGCAGGCTATGTGCCGCATAACTGTGCGGATGACTGCTTCTTTGGCATTACAATCTCCGCCATTGACCCGCTGAAAAACTAACAAGAAGATTGCGCAAACACAACGTCTATAAGCCTTGAAATCAGCAACTATGCTGCTGATCGAGCTGAAATGTGCTCGTGTTCTTACTAAGACCTAAACTAGCAAAGATACGCGAGTGTTTCGCATACCCTTGCCTATGTTTCCTTTATTTTAAGGTGAAAGCTAGTCTCGTAAAGATATGCCTTCCAAAATAGCCAAATTGTTGCCCTGTTCTTGCATAAAGGAAAATGTCGTTATTGCGGACTGGGCTATCCGCACGGATTTGATCCGGGTAAATATCGAATAGGTTATTTGCTCCAATAGTCCAACTCAGCTTTTCTGAAATTTGATACCCTAACGATAAGTCGGTTACTAGCCTTGCTCCAAACGTTTGCATATAATCCACAAGATTTGTTGCCTCATCAACTGGACCAAAATACACGTTCCGAAGAAAGACATTGAAGCGTTTATAAGAATAGTTTAAAGACAGATTACCCTTCATACGTGGTACGGCAGACTCTAATAATATTCTATTACTCAGATCAAAGTATGTATCTTCCAAACCAGCTAATTGTTCGGAGGTGTTCGGGCTGCCAATGATATTGGTTTGCACAAATGTACCTGCCAAGTCAGCTCGCAAATGACCTTGACCTAACGCTGTATTATAGGTTAATACTACATCAATTCCTTTTGTATCGGTATCGATTGCATTCGCAAAAAATTGCGCAGCATTGGCATTCGCCTGTGCCAATAAGCCTGCTATTTCCCGTTCTTGCTCTGTCGCGTCTGGTGCAGTGCTTCCCATAAACATTCCGGTATATACCACACGATCATCAATACGAATGTAATAGCCATCTACCGTGGCCTTCCATGCTCCCCAATTCGCTGTGAATCCGGCACTGTAAGACTGGGATAGTTCTTGTCGCAAAGAAGGAATTCCAAGTAACTCAGCCACTCGGCTATTATTCTGAAAAGCGCCTGAATTCAAAAATTCACCATCTACCTCTCGACTGGTTGTGGCATTATAATATCGCTGATGCAGCGAAGGGGCTCGAAATCCTGTGCTAGCAGCTGCTCTGAAATTATAGATATCACTCATTCTATATAAGGTGCTCAACTTCCAATTTAACGTAGATCCGAAGTCAGAATAATTCTCAAAACGCAAAGCACCAGTTAATAGCCAGCTTTTTGTTATACTCAACTCTGTATCCATGTAGGCGGCGAAAGAATTACGATTCTCCAACACTGCATTTTCGGGTCTAAAGCCAGGAAATCCCTGAGAGCCCTGAAAGTAAGGCACCCCATTAGGAGCAAATCTAGTAGATGGTCCGTTTATATAATCTGGAATAAAACGACGAACACCTGTTTCGTCTGTCACAAAATATCCTTGACCATAGTCGGTGTAGGAACTTTCCTCTCCTGGTGTGATTTGATAACGCTCATAACGATGTTCTAAACCAAACGCTAGGTGTAAACCCTGAGATACTGTTTCGAAATTTTTACTAATATCAAAGTTAGTGGTGTTCTGAAGAAAGGAAATACCTCCAGAGCGAAAATCTCGGGGAGATTGCTCCAACATCGTTGCATTGATTGTGTTTGTATTCTCGAATTGTATACTATTCTGACCGTAGGTATTGGAAAAATCAATATGCCAATCATCGATTTTAGTTTTCAGACCTGCAGCAAAAGATTGATCGTACACACTAGATTCGATGAAGGGTAAAAAACCATTCGGATACACCGCATCATTATTTTGATGCAACTGAGCTGGCATCCTTCGGAACGCACCAGATTTTCCAGAACGAAAGTTTAAGCCACCAAATGCATAGAAGCTACTTTCTTCACCTAGAGGTACCTCACTGTTAAAGAAAGCCGAACCACCATTGGCTTCTGAAGAGCCAACTTGAGAGACAAAATCTGTTCGATCTAAACCTCTTCTTTGAAGCTCCGCCTCCGTGATATCCATCCCGGTCGGGTTAGGGTATAATGTTGGATTGTTATAATCTGTAAATATGGTACCTAAAAATTCTCGTTGTCTATTGACTGCTTCTCGCATGTCGTACGATCCGGTAACATTTATGTACCCTCCGTTTTCACCAATTGGTACCCCAAAATTTAAGTTAACTTGAGTCTGTTCTCCATCCATGCCTCCTTGCGAAAACCGAGAAGCATTACCTCCAGCAGACATGGTTACATTTAGCTCATTCACACTATCATCCAGCACAATATTAATGACACCTGCAATAGCATCTGATCCATATTGTGCTGCCGCTCCATCTCTCAAAATTTCTACCCTTTTAATAGCCGCGGTGGGTATCGCATTCAAGTCTGTTCCGACAGAGCCGCGACCAAAAGAATTATTTACATTCACTAAAGCCGACGTATGTCTTCTTTTTCCGTTGATCAGCACGAGTACTTGATCCGGTCCCAAGCCTCTAAGCGATGCTGGATCTATATGATCCGTCCCGTCATTTATCGAAGTATTAACCGCATTGAAAGATGGAGCCACATAATTTAATAGTTGATTAAGCGACACTTGCGCCACATCCTTCGCTAAATTCTTTATATCTACGACATCGACAGGAGCAGTAGTTTCCAGATTAGTTCTCGGTACGGATCGGCTACCAATAACTACCACCTCGTCCAATGATTCATCCGACAGATCAAAATCCAATAGAGTTGCTTCGGAAAGATCGATAGATTTCGTTAGGGCTTTATATCCTATATAAGAAGCTCTGAGGCGTACCATAGAAGCAGAAGAGATATTTAAGGAGTAACTTCCATCCTCAGCAGTTGACGTAGACATCCCAGACACAATATCAGTGACAGTGGCGCCGTGTAAGCCTACACCACCAGCACGCACCTTTCCTCTTAAAATTGAGTTTTGACCATAGGCCGCTGAAATGATTAAAAATTGGAAAAGCAAAGCCTGCGCTAGTATCAAAATGTAATTTTTTCTCATGATTAATGGGATTTTTTGCGTTAATAAATCAGATTTGAATCGCTATTTAATAGACAAATGCTTAAACTATTCACTTTATGAATCAGAAAAATAAAAAAGTGAACTTTACATAATACTTTTATCATTTTTTAATACATATAAAGATTCAGTTAATAATAAATCTTTATTTTATACCAATAAAATGATAAAAAATATGTCAAATATTCTATTAAAAATTATCACAAGTGATCAATTTGTGATTTAATAAGAATATTATTTGATAGCTAGTTAAACAATAATGCTAATTTAAAAATATTTATCATTAAAAAAACATCATTTTATTACTTATTGACAAATAATATTGTAAAAATGGTAATAAAACCAAAAAATGTCTTTTAAACTCTGATAATTCACCAGCGGCACGCTATAATTGAAATATTTTAGTCTCATGAGAACGCACAATTCGAAAGAGCACAACAATTAACCTCTTTTATTTCTTGCCCGAGGGTAATATTTAACAATTAAGTTAGCAGTGCAGGCTTTAGAATACTAAATTTCTACAAAATTAGTATGCTATTTTTGTTGTATGAAAGTATTAATCATCGAAGATGAACCTGAACTGGCAAAAAGTATGTTAAGCTATCTAAAGTCTGAACAATACAAGTGCGAGTGGGCGGAGAGTTATCATGACGCACTTGAAAAAATCTATGCTTTCGATTATGAATGTATATTGCTTGACATTGGACTTCCTGATGGGAATGGGTTACACCTTTTACAAATATTGAAGGAGATGAACAAGCAAGATGGGGTGATAATTATTTCGGCAAAAGATTCTTTGGAAGATAAAATTAGAGGTCTGCAAATCGGGGCGGATGATTACTTGACTAAACCTTTTCATCTTTCAGAATTGACCGCGAGAATGTATTCCATTATTCGAAGAAGCCATTTTAGCAGAAGTAACACAACCGAACAGGGGCCTTTACGAATTGATTTGTTATCTAAAAATGTTACGGTGAACAACAGAGAGATCCAACTTACTAAGAAAGAATACGATCTGCTTATTTATTTTATTGGGAACAAAGAAAGGGTAATATCAAAAAGTACGCTAGCAGAACATCTTTCTGGTGATCTTGCCGATATGTTGGACAATTATGACTTCGTATATGCTCACGTAAAAAATTTAAAGAAAAAACTGTATGAAGCTGGATGCGAGCGTTATTTAAAGACTGTTTACGGTACCGGATATAAATGGATTGACCAAATAAAATAGAAGATGAAGCCGTTACTACAGAAGACCACTTTGCCATTTATGATCTATATATCGATCATTTTTGTCATCAGTATTCCTGTTTATTATATTGTTGTAGATAACATCTGGAAAGGAGAGCTGGATGAACATAACGATATTATCGCTAAAAAAACGCTGCGTGGATTAACTAAACTAAACCTTTCTGCTGATGAGTTGGCACAAAGTATACTTTTGTGGAACGACATTCAACCAGGCACCAAATTAGAACCTAGTCATTCTGTAGATGCTAAAGCGGACAGTGTCTACACCATCTACCGGACATCTGAATTCGAAGGAGAAGTTTCCGAAGATCGATTTCGTTGCCTCCAGCGAACGATTATTATTAATGACCAGGCCTTTACACTAACAGTGGAGACAAATATTGAGGAAACAGACGAGACGGTGGTGGCTATTAGTTTAATTTCTATTTGTTTCTTCCTACTTATTGCTTTCGGGCTGATTATTTTAAATCGTAGGTTGTCTAAACAAATCTGGCATCCATTTCAGGATACGCTGAGTAAATTAAAAACCTTCAACATCAATCAGCAATCGCAAATAGATTTCATGAAAAGCGATATTAGGGAGTTCGAAGAATTAAACTCGGACATCGCTCGTCTATTGGAAAGAAATGTATCTACCTACAAAACGCAAAAAGAGTTCACGGAGAATGCATCGCACGAGCTACAAACACCATTAGCAATTCTTAAAAATAAATTAGATGTACTTTTGCAAAGTACAGATCTGAGTACCGATCAATACGACATAGTAGAAGAAATGAATCACACGTTGAACAGAAGTGCACGAATCAATAAAAATCTACTCCTATTAGCTAAAATTGAAAATAACCAATTCGCATACAACCCTTGTTCTTTTGACGGTTTATTACGACAACGCATAGAGGTTCTCTACGAATACATAGAACAAAAGAAGTTAGTTTTACATACAAGCATTTCTCCTGACATCCATGTTCAAGCCAATGAGATTTTAATTGATTTGTTATGCAACAATCTGCTGTTGAACGCCATAAGGCATACGAATACAAATGGAGAAATTGGCGTAAAGCTCCATAATATGGGATTTACAGTGAGCAATTCGGGCAGCAGTACCCTAGAGCTGCAAGGGCTTTTTAAACGGTTTAGAAAAACATCTGGTAAGACTGCCGGTAGTGGGCTTGGTCTTGCGATTGTATACGAAATTTGTAAATTTCATCAGTGGACTGTATACTACAAATTTGAAAAAGGAATGCATGAATTTGTTGTGGAGTTTTAGTCCACAGCGCTAAGCGATTAATGGATACAGTAAATACTTCGTTAGAAATTAGCGATACACCCCACACCCAACATATTTTGTTGGTATTGCGGAAAAACCATTATATGGGAGCGTCGTTTTTTACCATTGGATAAAAATTTATTAATCTTTGGGTAGAGCAAATAAGAAAGTTCGGTAGACAAAATGCCAAAGCCGGCACCTGCTACCACATCACCTAACCAATGTCGATCGTTGACAGCACGATAGGCTCCCGTAAAAATAGCAAAAGGATAACCTGACAAACTCAGCCATAAATTATTATCCCGATATTCCCTGTACATAAAGTGGGCAGAAGAAAATGCAGTAGTTGTATGCCCAGAAGGAAAAGATAGTCGATTAGAACCATCAGGACGCTCCTCTCCTACAATATGTTTAAGTGGCAACACGAAGCTAGCGGCGATGAGTTGCGAGGTACCGTAGATTAGCGATCTGTCGACAAAATTATGCAGGCCTTTGACTCCTGTTGCATTCAACCCATATACCATTAGCGTTGGAAAGTACTGAGTATAGTTATCCAGTTTATTACGTCTTAGATTATGCTCACGAATCTCCTCTCGCGCCTCGTTGTTAAGCTGTCGCACACCATTGTTACCCAGACTAATAAGTCCATAACCAATCAATACGCCGGATCCAAGCAGAAAAACAGGACGTTCTCTTTCAGTACGGTAAGTGAGAGGAACCAGCGTGTCTGTAATAGGATTCGTTATGAATGTATTGGCTGAAACGTATGATCCGACGCGGGCAGTCTGCGCACTGGTTTGAAAGAAAGTACCGCCAAATAAGACTAGCACTTTCAAGCTGTATAAAATCCATGATTTCAGTTTCATGACTAATTACAAGAAGAAATAGAGATAATCAGTACTATTAAAACTTGTAGCTATACCCTACTCGCACCACTTGTGTTTCGTAGTAGTCTTCACTGGTATAGGAGAAGCCCGCACCAAAAATTTCTCTACGAATAACCATCGTATTGAATAAATCGGTCGCATTAAAGAATAGCTCGCCTTTTCCCTTTTGTATACTCTTTTTCAAGCCGGCATCTACCGAAAATCTGGCTCCGATTGTGCCTTGAGGTAATAAATCAGGAGCAAGGTAAATTCCTGTCAGCAAGCCTTCCCACCCTCCGCGGAAACGAAATTTATTATTGAGCTTAACATTTCCTGATACAGCCGTTTGTTGTGGCGCTGAAAAGATATTTCGCTCCGGATATAGATTCTCGACTGTAAATGCATTAATCTGATTGCGGTACAGGTTTGCATTTATATTAAAGGAATACATCGCTGATAGCTGCTGATCCCAGGTCATTTCGACATCTGTGTTGTAACTTCTACCAGCATTTTGGAAAACATCGTAGATCAATGTGCTGCCCGGAACAGTACTGGCAATTCGGGTAATAGTACCATCAGCAAAGCGATGATACAATGCGGAGTAAAGGGAACCTCCATTCCATGCCGTGCGGTGCCCCAACTCTATACTATTTGTGAACTGCGGACGCAAAGCCGGGTTTCCCACTTTGATAATCTCGGCATCGTCATATTTCGGAAATATGCGAATATCTACCTCATTTGGACGATCCACACGTCGATTGTAAAATAGCGATATTTTGTTATGATCATTGAGTTTATACGCCAGACGAAGATTAGGAAACGGCTGCGTATAATGGTACCCATCACTATTATAAGTATTGTGGTCTGGATTTACGTCATATTGAATACGCACGTATTCTACGCGAAGGCCCAGTTCTGCTTCCCATTTCGGACTTTCAAATACATATGTCCCGTAAATAGCAGGAA
The DNA here is from genome assembly GCF_023554555.1 of Sphingobacterium sp. lm-10. Classification (NCBI taxonomy): domain Bacteria; kingdom Pseudomonadati; phylum Bacteroidota; class Sphingobacteriia; order Sphingobacteriales; family Sphingobacteriaceae; genus Sphingobacterium; species Sphingobacterium sp. lm-10. The sequence goes on along the minus strand of NZ_JAMJWC010000002.1, from coordinate 906,706 downwards.
TAAATTCTTTGTAGTCCGCCCATCCACCGGCATCAAAATCCAGTACAGAATTAATACCCGGACGAAACTCCATGTTAGTAGGGATAATGCGGTTACGTAATTTTATCCCCGTTTCCAATCGCCCGTACCGAAGTGGCCTGACATAATCCAGATTAAAATCATAAACCTGCTCATCGGACAACAATTTGAACGCATCGGTTCCTGTAGAAGTAGGCAGAAAATTATCGTAAAAATATTGTTCATCCTCTCGATGAAAGGTATAGTTGAAGCCCGCCATCAATTGGTGTCCAGGTTCGGAAAATGTGTGCCGATATGACGCCGTAGCCATTACAGTTGTCTTCAGCTCGTCTTCCAGAAACTGCCATAACCGGCGACGCTCTGAGAAATCGGCATTGAAAAAGGGTTGGTCACCGCGATCAATGATTTTTTCACTACCAAACATCCCAGAGATCGTCAGCGTATTATTCGGATTAATTTCCCAGTCTACACCAGCTTTCGTAGTTAGGAAATTGGTGTTTCGGTTTCGCTTAAGCTGAGAGTTGATCACCGTGCCGTCATCGTATACCCGGCGAACATAATCGTTTTTGTTTAACGTTTCGGTGTAGAGATTGTCCGCTTGCAGGAAGACATTCAGATTTTCTTTGCGATAATTTAATGATACCGAAGGATTGATTTTTGGCGTTATGGTGTATTGAGGCCTGATGGTAGGCAAATTAGCTCTCCGTTCCCACAATGATCCCGCCCCCGCAGTGATCCCTACTTTTCCATTGAAGCCCTGCTGTTGCTCTTTTTTCATCACAATGTTGATGATGCCGGCGTTACCATTCGCATCAAATTTCGCAGAGGGGTTGTTGATAATTTCTACCTTTTCTATAGCAGATGCTGGAATATTATCCAATCCGACTTGGCTACCAAAGCCGGTAAGCGCCGTTTGCTTTCCATCGATGAGTACCGTAATCTGATCACTGCCGCGGAGATAGACACGGCCATCCTGCACAGATACACCAGGAAGATTTTGCATGCTTTGTAGTACAGATCCTCCCGCCTGACTGATGTTGTCTGCCATGGAATAGCTCTTGCGCTCTAGGTTGCTACTTACTCCATTTCGCCGAGCGGTGATGGCTACATCAGCAATTTCCGTAGCCGATGTAACCAAATCGACAGGCGGCAGTTCCAAGTACTCAGAGAGGGATCCCGCATAAATTTGTTCTTGATGGCCCACATAACCTATAGAAGCCATGACCAACACATAATTTCCTGGCTTTACATCCGGCAAAGTGTATCTTCCCTGTTCGTTACTCAACGTTGCGATCAGCACTTCTTCACTGCCTCGCTCCTTTAAACTAACATTTACATAAGATATAGCACTTCGATCGCTTTTGTCGCGTACCAGCCCGGATAATGTGACGGAACTATATTGTGCGAAACAATAGGATATAGAACCTAATATAACCAGAAGGCATGAAACAGCAGAACGGATGAACTCGCTTAAATACATAGTGATACTTTTTATGTACAAAGCAAGACCACAATTTTGTAAACATTTTGAATTTGTTTACCAATTTGCGACCATTAGGCAAGGAATTTTTAAAAGTTTATTTTTCCAGATTTACAGTAGAAAATACGGGGGCAAAGCCTATAATGATCTCCACTACTTGAAAACAACTTCTTGCTGGTTTTTTTTCTCCGGGAACGATTAATCGTAAAGGACCTTCACTCGCATCTAATGGAACGTCGTCTTTTAGGTATGCCAATACAACTCGCCTATCTGTAAATGAGCTATCCAGCTCGGCAAGCGAGAACAACACCTCATATCCATCAGCACAGCGTACTAACAGAAATTTGGATAAGTTCTCCCCTCGAAGCGCTGCTCCTACCGGAGCGCCCGCTTTTTCCAGCAAAGCTTGTACGTTTACTCCTGTGTAAACGTAAGCCTTGCCCGACCTATTATCCTTCAGCACTTCATTAATGGTGGGTAATTTCTCAAAATCTTCCTGGTCAAATACAAGCTCTTTTGGGATATCACCGCTTATTTTCAATTCAAAACTCCTATCCTGAGCCATGCTTCCGAAGCAGGCAGAAAGTAATAACATTAGGTAGATTACACGCATAATTATAATATTTTTAAAAAAGGATTAGAAAAACGTTCATCCCGCAAAAACGTCGTATCAGTGAGCATATGTAGAAACGAGATAATATCTTTTTTTTCTTGTACAGTCAGCCTATTATGCTGACCAGATGTTCCCATCCTATTTTCCAGAAAAGGGCTTATACCATGCCCAGTTATTAAGTGATCACTATAATGATCCAATACATCCTCCAAACTTTCGAACCGAGCATCATGCATGTAAGGCCCTGTAACAGCAATATTTCGCAATGTTACTACACGAAACCGCCCCCGGTCGCCTTGCCTACCCGTTACCATTTCGCGCCCTTGATCATAGTAGATACTATCCAAACCATTATTCATAAATAGCTCTGCATAGGTTTTTACTCCGCCATGGCAGTGGCTACATCCTGCACTACGTAAAACCCCTTTAGACCTGTTTGTTCCGTAAAATAATGCAATCCCATTTCGCTCGGATTCGGTCGGAACATATTCTCCAAGCAGGTATTTGTCATAATCGGAATTTGACGATATCAATGTGCGTTGAAATTGGGCCAGGCCCATTTGAATCCGCTTGGCAGTTATTGAACTATCACCAAAAGCTGCTTTAAAAGCATATTTGTACATGGTTATCTGTTCAAGTTTTCTAACAGACTCGGTCATAGATTGAGCCATCTCATGCACATTGGTTAAGGGCTCTAACGATTGTTGTTCTAACCCTTGCGCTCTGCCATCCCAAAAAAAATTATTTACCCACAATAAATTAACTAAAGACATGGTATTTCTCTGTTGTTTAATCCCGCTTGCCCCCACACTAAAGTCCTCCCCATCTGTAAAAGCTAGTTCTTGACGATGACAACTACCACAAGAGAGCCTGCCGTTTGCAGACAGCGCGGTTTCATAAAACAGCATCCGACCTAATGCAACCCCTTCCACCGTTAACGGATTATCATCCGGAATTTTATAGCGCGCGCCAAAACCATACGGCACTTCTAATGGATAAGAGCTAGGCTTCAATTCAATAGATGAGCTACCCACCACACATAATGCGACCATAGCGAGCCATAGCAATGCATATAGGTACTTAGACGATGTCATGTTAAAATCTATACATGATATTGGCAAAATAGTTACGTCCTGCTTCCGGATAACCTTCCGTTAGTGCATAATTAGCATCAAAAATATTATTTACCCCGGCTTCCAGAGAAAACCAACGCCACAGATGCACACTAGCTCTAGAATTAAAAACCGTAAAAGGATCGGTCATTACACCGTAAGGCGTGCTATACCGACCAGAGTTCGACTCTGCATTTGCCTGAATCGTAAACACATCTTTGAAACCATATTGAAGATACCCAAAAAATTTATTCCTTGGAACATCCGTTAGGAAAATGGAGGGTTCACTAATATTCGTTCGATTGATGAAGGTATAATTGGCGCCAATAACCAGAGATGTGGCAATGCGGTAGTCTGCACCAATTTCGAGTCCAGCATTTCGTGTGTGCCCAACATTTTGTAGCTGATTTAACCAGGTAACACCATCAGCGGCCAACGCTACATTCCGAACATTTAGAATGGTATTTTCAATATCACTGAGAAATAGTGACCCCACTAGATTAAGCGAATTATCTGCAAACGAGCCTTTATACGAAATATCATAATTGATCGCGTATTCGGCAGCAAGATCAGCATTGGGCAAGGCAGTACCCATACGGTATGAATACCTGTCTTTAGTGGTAGCAAATCGCGTTTTGCGCGCTATAGCCACACTTATTATATTATTACCATTCAGATCATACTGCAAGGCACCTTGCACATTAAATGCATTGTTACTATTTGCTGGAAAGTTTATTATTTCCTGTGTTTGAGCATTGAAATCTTCGGCGTTAATGCTGGTGCGGTTATTAAAACTTAATCCGGTAAGAAAAAGTAAGTCTTCGGTAATGGCTAATTGGTTCTCTAAACCGATACTGAAGGTTCCATCCGACATTTCGCGCTCAGGCTCTCCGACATTATGCTCGCGATGAACATCCCGTTTGTACTGAACACTGGTAACCAGTCGATCTATACGGCCTATCTGCTTATCGTACTCGATAATCCCTCCTAAAGTATGATCGTTGTATAAACTGGAAAATGCATAAGGTCTGGTCATTGTTGAGAATGTCGCATCGTCATAGGAGTTCAGTATATTCTTAAATTGATCATAGTACAATCTCGTCCGAACGGATTGTGAGTTATCTAGCTGGGTGTTAGATAAAAAATAAAGACTTTGCTTATCCCATTTTGGCCATTGCCAATAGCGAGGCCTACTGAATAGTGTATTCAACGAATCTGCACCTGCATAGACAGGAGTACCTTTTTCACCGCTTTGATAAGCGTAACTCAGTGCATATTCGGAATTAGTAGTAGGACGATAGGCTACTTTCAGACTTACTTTTTCATCATCACTGTAAGAATTATCCCTTGTACCGCCATCTTCATAGGCTGTAGCCTCAAAATCGTTGGATAAGGGAACAAAGTTTCGCTTCAATTTTGATAAGCCTGCCTGAAAATAAAAATTACCTAAATTACTGCCAATATTTAAATTACTACGCAATCCACCTGTCTGCCAACCGCTAGCACCGTTGAGTTCAAATGCCTTTACAGGCTGCCTAGTTACCAAATTAATGGCACCTCCCATCGAGTTAGGACCATAATTAACTGGTGTGTAGCCTTTAGATATCTGTATATCACTCAAATCGAATGTCGTAAATCGGGCTAAGTCTACGTAACCATCGTAAGGCACATAAACCGGTATGCCATCAATCAAAACCGGAACATTGCGAAGATCGAAGCCTCTAACATGTATCAATGCTTCATTGCGAGGTCCGATTTGTGATAATGTTACCCCAGGTAAAAGATTCAAGGCCTTACCCACATCGTTCTTAGCAAATTGTTGAATTTGATGTGCAGGCACTGAATTAAATAAGGGACTTCGCTTATTCTTGAACACTTGAACCTCACCTAAGGTAAATACATTGGATAACGAGTCTGTCGATTTGCCAGGAGTATTTAAACTCTCTTGAGCCCATCCTTTAAATCCAACTGATAGCATAATTACAGCCCATAGCAATGATTTGGTCATAAGATTATCGATATGTTTTTAAATATATAACGAATTAAAAAAAAAATCAATCCTTGTAAGTACTACGCAACTAACCACTACATAAGATTGATGCGGTAAAGATATAGAATTGAGCTCTTCGATTATTAAGGGCGGCGCCGTTTCAGTAATAATGGTTATAAATTCAACTAATTAGCCTGAAAATTCTTTTACAATAACAATATTAATAAATTTGGAGTAGACAAAATTTTCGGATATGAAGCAAACTATTAGCAATCTTCTAAATCCAGATGTTGATCCTTCGATAAGTGGAAGAATTTGGATCACATCTGCGTCGGGAACGCCATTTTTTGGTCCGGGACCAATGGAGTTGCTAGAAAGAATAGCAGATACTGGCTCGATAAGTAAAGCCGCTTTAGAAATGAAAATGTCCTATCGTAAGGCTTGGGGACTAATCAATAATCTTAATCAGCACACATGTAAACCCGTAATCATCCCACGTATTGGTGGAGAGAGTGGCGGTGGATCTATCTTAACAGAAGAAGCACTTAACCTCATTTCTGCCTATAAAGGTTTGCAAAGTCGGTTTCGAGCATTTTTGGAACTTGAATCTTCAAATATCTAAACTACGAACATCAAGCCTGGTAAGCTTTAAGACTAATCTATTTTTTCCATCAGCGATTTAGGTAGACTATGCGTAGCTGAAGTCGCCAGAGCTATTAAACCTTGTAGAGCAGTTTACATCAGCCTTTTGGCGACCTCCAGTATCACTTACTTGTGAAGATATGTTCCTAAACGCTCCTTTTGTTTTTGTGTGTTAAATCCGTTAGTGGTTACCTGTTCCAAAGATCCTTCAGCTGGAACTAATACGACATTCATTTCGCTAGGTGTGTGCGTATTACCTTGCAATGTGATTATTCCCGGCTGTATGTAGAAGTTCAGATGTTCGCTCAATGACCCTACCCCTTCTCCGGCTTCATTGCTAAAATAAGCCTCTACCTGAGTTTGGGATTTAATATTCCCCACATAGCTAAATACGCCTCTAAACATCTTTACGCTATCCTGAACCATCTTATCATGTTCGTCGAGATAGTTAACATGAAAGAAGTTATAGTTCAGATCGTTTATAACCTCCCCCTTAATGACGTAGGTATCCGCATCCAGTTCAGGTGGGCCTAAAATTTCGTGCAGTTTTTCTTCGAGGAATTTCCCTTTTAAATTCTTCGCAATAATAACACCGTCGGGATCTATCAACAAATTGGATGGAATAGATCGAATATCGTACACTTTGCCCACCTGGTTATTCCATCCGTGAAGATCAGAAAGCTGCGTCCAGTTTAGGTTATCATCATGTATAGCTAGCCTCCAAGGGTCGCTTATACCTGGTCCATCGAATGATATACCTAATACCGTAAAATTGCTATTCTTATATTGTTGGAATGCCGTTACCAAATTTGGATTTTCCATTCGACAGGGTACACACCAACTTGCCCAAA